>CAMLFI010000097.1 GCA_946479225.1 uncultured Mucilaginibacter sp.
CTCATGGAACAAATAGAACATAAAAGAAACTATTCGCTTATTGCAGAAACAGCGTTTATATTATTACTAGCCGCCGTTTTTGTTACCAAATACCTGGTAGTATTGTACAATAAATGGGATGCCTTATATACCAACACGTTTAACCAGCACGAAGTTTCTGTGTTGATTGACCGGTATAACATCCGCGATTTTTATATCCGTACAGATGTTCAATATCCGGTAATTGCAGCGGCGATATTACTGGCTTTAGGCTGGGTTATTTTTCACACCGGGGTTATCCCGCAAGCCGTTAAACGGCGGTGGGATCCGCAAGTTTTGCTTCTGATCGTTCTTTCGGCAATACTGGTAGCAACTTCATTATTTGTTTACCACTATTTTCGTGAATATTTCAGGCCGGTAATAAGTTACAATCCCTGGTCAGACTTCCGGGGGCAAGATAGAGGTATAAAGATCTACTCGCTTTACCGCATACGCACCGTGGTTACCGATTTTTTTGCCGTCTTGGTCATATTCGGTGTGCTTGAGCTGGCCCTTGGTGCCTGCCATCGGTTTCGGCGACTGTTAAAGGACGAAACTGACGCGTTTTATCGCATCATGGCTTATTTACCTACACTATTATTAGGGATTCTGTTTGTATTTATTGTGTTTGTATTGCGCTTACAAACCCCGCTTTGGAGAGAAGATCTGAGATACTTTTTATACTTGGGTGGCATAGGATTAACGGTATGGTTGATGCAGGAATTTATAACGATTGAGTACCGTCCTGAAATGCACCGGACAGATCGGGGCAAATTTTATGCGCTTGTATCAGGTTTAGTGGCTATATGGTTTTGTTTAAGTTTTCTGATATGGGCATCCTTTGATAATTTTTATTTTCACAGGGAAGAGCGCTACGCTTTAATATTGATTATTACGCTTTTTGGGGCGTTAGCTATAGCGGTGCCGCGCCGTTATTTTTTCAACCGGAATGAGAAGCTGGAGCGCTTGTCTACAGAAACATTGGCAGAACTTGCCCAGTTGCGTACACAGATAAATCCGCATTTTTTATTTAACGCGCTGAATAGTTTATATACAGCTGCCCATCGCGAAAAGAGCGAAACCACAGCCGAAGGGATCCAGCGGCTTGCCGATATAATGCGTTTTATGCTGAGCGAAAACAACCACGAGCGGATACTGCTTGAAAAGGAAATACAATATCTTGAAAATTACCTGTACATACAGCGTTTGCGGGTAGACGAAACACAGGGTGTCGATATCAATGTAAACCTTGCGGTGTCCATGTCGAACGCGTATATAGCACCTATGATGCTTATTCCCTTTGTAGAGAATGCCTTTAAGCATGGTATTAGTCACAGGTCGCCGTCGTGGATCCATGTTACGCTGGAGGTTGACAATGGTAAGCTTGATTTTCATGTCGCCAACTCACGGCATCAAAAAACAACTCATGATCCTGAAGAATTTCAGGGTGGGATAGGGCTGCCCAATATCCGTAAGCGTTTAGAGCTTATTTACGCGCACCGTTATACGCTGGATATTAAAGAGACCAACGACGAGTACAGCGCAAGGCTCATCCTGCAATTATGGTAGAAATGTTTATTTTGGCTGAATGTTGTTAACCGCTATTGCTATTGATGATGAACCCGACGCGGTAGAGCTGATAGGTATACTGGCCGAGAAAGTGCCTTTTTTAACACTTAAGGCCACCTTTACCAACGCTTTTACGGCAATAGCCTGGCTGCAGCAAAATAAGGTGGACCTGATTTTCCTGGACATTAAAATGCCAGATATAAACGGAATAGACCTGTTAAACAGCCTTACCGCCCCGCCCATGGTTGTTTTTACAACAGCCTATTCAGAGCACGCGGTGGAAGGGTTTGAATTGAATGCTATAGATTACCTATTGAAACCTTTTTCCTCCATCCGCTTTTTAAAGGCTTGCAACAAGGCTTTAGAGATCAAGACCATGCGCGGTGGCGAAGCCCTGCCTTACATTTTTGTTAAAACGGGCTACCAGGAAGAGAAGGTGATGCTGAGTGATATAAAATACCTGGAGGCCGACGGTAACTATGTAACCTACGTACTGTCCGACAGAAATTTGCTTTGCCGGCAAAGCTTAACCGATGCGCTGAACGCCTTGCCTCAAAATACGTTTATGCGTGTACATCGTTCATACGTTATAGCCACGGCATACATCACCAAAACAGCCCGTTTTGAAATTTATATTGATGATAAACTTATCCCGGTAGGCGAATCGTATATGCAGCAGGTGGCCGAGCTGCGGGCGGGCCTGAGAAAGTGAGCGGAGATTTTTATTATTTAAACTCAATTTTTCTGATGTAACTCCCATCAGCCACATATACATTGCCTGAGGCATCTGTTGCTACATCGTAAGGCGCGATGAATACAGCGGTTTCTCCAGCGCCATCAATATGGCCTATCTGGCCTGCCACGCCCGCAACTGTTGTTACAACTCCATTGGGTGTTATTTTCCTGATCTGTCTGTTTCCTGTATCAGCCACGTATAAATTATCGTTTCCATCAACCGCTATTCCTTCCGGGCTGCTAAAACTTGATGACGAGCCCGTTCCATCAATAGCACCTTTTTGCCCGTTACCGGCAAATGTGGTAACTACCCCGGCCGGCGTTATTTTTCTGATATAATTATCTTTTTGATCAGTAACAAAAAAGTTTCCCTTGCTATCTATACAAATACTAAAAGGGAGACTAAAACTTGCGGCTGTTCCTGTTCCATCAGCAGTTGTTCGGGATAACCTGTTTCCGACAAATGTGGTGACTGTGGCATCAGACGTGATTTTTCTAATGGATACATTTCCATAATCAACTACGTATATATTGCCGGTCGCATCTGCAACTATTCCCGTAGCACTCCCGAAACCGGCACCTGTGCCTTTGCCATCGCCATAGTTGTATACTCCTCCGGCAAACAATATTGCCGTACCGGCGGATGTTATTTTGCTTATTGCGCCATAAGAAGTTGCAATGACTATATTGCCTGATCCATCAATAAGTAAATCGCTGGCGTTGGAAAAAAAAGCAGCGCCTGCGCTATCATAAAAAGTTGTTACAACCCCGGCAGAAGTAACCTTCCTTATTTTTCTTGAGCCGTCTAGCGCAAACAAGTTTCCATCCTTATCAAAAGTTAATGCTCCCAGATAGTTAAATCCTGCAGCAATACCCGTACCGTCAACAGATACAGTGCTGGAGTTTCCGGCGAAAGTACTAACGAATGCTTTTTTGGGATCCTCGGTTTTTGGATCGCTTTTTTTGCAGTTTGTAAAAAGAACAATCGATGCAATAACCGACAACGTTTTGATGGATTTTGATGAAAGGAAATAGGTCATATTTAGTTTAATTGATGCAAATGTACTTAATACAACCGATTTTTTTTCACACAGTGAAAAGAGCGCGTTTTGAAATCTATATTAATGTAAGCTTATCCGGCAGGCGAATCGTATATACAGCAGGTGGCAGAGCTGCGGGCGGGCCTGAGAAAGTAAATGATGGATTATTTTATTTAATATTTGCTTTAACCTAAGGTTTTAGTTTATATTTATGTCATAAACCAATTCTTGCTTAATGAAACCTATCTTCAAATTTATATTATGCGGCTTGCTATGCGGCTCACAGTTAAGCACGTCCTTCGCCCAAAAACCCCCGGATGTTCAAAAAGGAGGTTTGCGCGCGCCTGCTGAACTGAAAATTGACGGACAGTTAACGGAGTGGGATGGGATGGCGGCCTATAACAAGCGCTTAGTGCTTTATTACACCATTGCAAATGATGACAAGAACTTGTACCTGGCAATTAAGTCGGATAATGCAGTGATCACCCATAAAATATTGCATGGCGGATTTAGTTTCATGATTAATACCACGGAAAAAAAAGAAAAAGCAGGAGTAACTCTAATTTATCCTTTTATTGACAATGATGAAGCCTTTAGCGCTGTTAACGGCTTATTGCCAAAAGTAAGTGCCCAGCATGCGGGGGTGTCCGCCGCTCAGCTGGAGGAAGCGAAAGCGCAACGAGAAACTGCGTCAATTGCTGCCAATCGTAAAAAACTCAACCTGTTCAAATTCATAAAAATAGCCGGGATAAAACAAATTACCGACAAGCAAATACCAATTTATAACGAATTGGGTATAAAGGTAGGCGCGAAAGTAGATAGCAAGGGAACTTATACTTATGAGATGGCGCTACCCTTAAAATTTTTAGGCATTGAAGCAGGGGCCAAGTCGCCGGTATATTATAACATAAAATTACTGCGTAAGTATGCAAAAGGCGGAATGACACCACCGGCACTTGCAACGCGGGATGGCCGCACGCCGCTGGGACCGGGTGGAGTTGATGTACGTACTTTAGCGGCTGATACAGATTTTTGGGGCGAGTACACCTTAAAATAATTGCCGGATCGAGTAAGATTTTGTCATTTGCTAAATTGTTTTAAATGTATAACTTGCGTTTATAAACCAATTATAAACCCTTTTAACCCGAACAATTTTTATGAGTACCCCAAACGCTATAGCCAATCCGGCTCCATTAGGTTTGTGCGCTTTCGGCATGACCACCATCTTGCTTAACATTCACAATGCAGGCTTTTTCGAATTAAATTCCATGATATTGGGCATGGGTATTTTTTATGGCGGCCTGGCACAGGTAATAGCTGGTGTTATTGAAGCTAAGAAAGATAATACTTTTGGTCTTACCGCCTTCACTTCTTACGGCTTCTTTTGGCTGTCGTTAGTTGGCCTTTTGGTAATGCCTAAACTGGGCTGGGCTGAAAAAACATCTGATACTGCTATGGCCGCTTATCTTGGTGTATGGGGTGTCTTTACCTTGTTATTGTTTTTCGGCACACTACGTTTAAGTAAAGCATTGCAGTTTGTATTCGGATCGTTAGTTATACTATTCGCTTTATTAGCTTATAGCCGTGCTACAGGTAACGCAGCTATAGGTAAACTTGCCGGTTACGAAGGCATTATTTGTGGTGCTTCTGCGGTTTATACCGGTATTGCCCAGGTATTGAATGAAATTTATGGCAGAGTAGTTTGGCCATTAGGTCCGGTACAAAAATAATTTGCCGTAAATTGCGGCCGTGAAAGACTTTAAAAAATATTATGTGGTTCCGGCTGCGCCCGATGAGGTGTACCTGGCGCTAACCAATGCGCCGACCATTCAGTTATGGACGGGCGACGTAGCCGAAATGGACGCTACACCCGGCGGCGAATTTTCTATGTGGGATGGCAGCATAGTAGGGAAGAACATAGAACTTGAGCCCGGCAAAAAGATAGTGCAGCAATGGTATTTTGACGGTCAATCTGATGAATCTATAGTTACCATAAAACTACATGCCGATAAGGCCGGAACATCTGTAGAATTACGCCACACTAATATACCCGACGCAGATTATAACGATATAAGCGAAGGCTGGACGGATAGTTACTTTGGATCGCTGATAGATTTTTACGAGGATTAAAGCTGCCGGACAATTACTCACCCGGTCGACGCTACGCTGGACCACCCTGTCTTCCGCAAGCGGGAAAGAGGGTCAGACCGGTAAAAGAATAGCAACAAAAACCCTGCTTTACCCTCTTTCCGCCGCAGGCGAAGAGAGGGTCGACGAGCGCAGCAACGTCGGGGTGAGTCAATAGGCGAGCGATATTTGCGCTATTGCATGAACAAAAAAGCCGCTTGAAAACTCAAGCGGCTTTTTTGTTTGTATAGTTTAATATCGCCTTATGCCGTCACTTCCGGATGAACAAACACCTGCGAGGTTATTTTTGCTCCTGCTTTTTCTAAAGTGGCAGATACAGAGCAGTATTTTCCTAATGAAAGATCAACTGCTTTAGCTGCCTTATCCGGATCAATATCGCCATATAAGTGGAACTCAATATCTACAGTTTTCCATAATGATGGCTCAACACCCGCTTCTCGGTCGCCGTTTACCACCATTTTATAGTCTTTTACTTCCTGGCGCTGCTTTTTTAATATGGCAATAACATCAATAGCCGAGCAACCTGCCAAACCCATTAATAGTATCTGCATTGGGCGCACGCCATAGTCCAGGCCTCCGCTTTGCGGACTACTGTCCATTTTAACTACATGTCCGTTCTCATCTTTGGCCTCAAAGCCAAAATCGCCGCTAACGCGGCTTAGTTCAATTTTTGCCATATCACAAAATGTAAAAAGTATGCGAAGTTAACACTTACGCGCCTAATTATATTTGACCTAGTTTAAGTTTAATGTAATTTTAAATGTAATATGGCGTCGCTAATATGAGAAAGATCCTTATCACTGCCATCGTCTGTTGTTTTGCCTACACGGGTTTTGCGCAGGGGAAACTTATATCCTACGAAGAGATACAGTATATGTTGCACAACAACATTAACCGCGATGATAGTTTATTGTTGGGAAAGGGTTATACCCTAAAAGCTAAAAACGAAAAGAAACGCACCCGGGAATATGCGCTGGCCACCACCAGGGGCACGTTTATTAATTTGATCCTGCGTGCCGACGGACGCCGTTTGTTTATGGAGCTGTCAACCAATGATATCCAGCAGCATGATGTGCTAATGAGCTCAATAGGGCAGTACCCGCACAAAACGGAAACTATGGGCGACATGGAAATTTATATTCTGAAGGACCTGTGCAGCATTTATGTTACCCAAACAGAGAATGTACCTTACGACCCCATGAAGAAAAACTACCTGATACAGATAGCGCCGGAGAAGAATGTGATGGCGTATGATTGAGGGGACAAGTCTTTTAATAATTTAACAAAAGTGATTCTGAATGTATAAAAACAGATGGACAGTTGCCTTTACTATACTTTTTGTTGTGTTCATTTGGACATTGCCTGCTTGTCAATTTCACGTCGTAAAACAACCAGGTCCTCAATACAGTTGGTCTGTAAGTTAGGCAAGGAAAAACAAATCTTTCATTTGCGAATACCGGTTTAGTGACTCAACTATTAACGGAGTGAAGATTGAAAGTGTATTTGCGGAGCATAAATATTCTCATGACGGTGGCCTCTTTTCGAAGTTTGATGTTGATTGTTGCAATTCGCAGTTAGTCGTAGTTTCTAACGGTTGCTTAGCTAGTGATGGCATAGGATATAGCGTGGATTGGGATATTTCTCAATTTAAAATTTACAGTAGTAATATTATCTATAGAGATTACAAGGGTGTCAATTTGCCCGATAGCATCACTTTGGACGTTCTTTCAATGCATGGCAAAAATGTTATTCAACGAGTTGTAATGCAGAAGGTGCCGGACGAGTTATAACAACTTGCGCTCGTCTGTGACGAGTGCTTAACCTGGTGGTGCGATTGCATCGCTGAGAAAAACGTTATTGGTCGCAGACCCTTGACTTTAAACCTTAACTATGCCGTTGCAAACGGCAGACCATATTAAGCACTCGTCGCAGACGAGCATAAGTTGGGCCCTGTTGCAAAGTACTGTGATCCAACAGTGATCCAAACTGATCCAAAAAACGGCAAAAAACCGTCATTTTCATCTTCTCGCAATATGCTTATAATCAGAATCTTACAAGCAATTTACAGCTAATTTTCCTGACGAATAAGTAGTTTCACATCCAAAAGGTAACTACTTAATATTCAATAAATTACCTTTTTAATTTTTTGGTAACGCATTTATTTTGGATCACCCCTGAATTTGGGTTAGCAAACAAGCGCACCGGCACCTAATTAAACTATGATCCAAGAACTATGAACCATTATCTATGAACTATGAACCATCAACTGCCGCAGGCAAGCACACCTCCGCCATCATGCACCTTACACTGCCGCCGCCGTTTTTTTCTATGGTGCTGATATCAGCATAAACCGGTTTACTAAAACTTGATAGTACTTCCTTCTGCTCATTGTCTAACGACTCCCATGCTGCTTGCGACATCACTATCAAACTTTCGCCTTTCTCGTTATAAACCTCCAGCATATTGCCTGCAAACCGGTTCATCTGCTCAAAACTGATGGCAATGATCTCTTTTCCACTCTCTGCAATGGCATCAATCACCCGTTCTGCCTCTTCGTCATCGCTTATGGCATCCAGGCAAATCACCACATATTTCTCAGCAACGGCCATTAAAACATTAGTGTGGTAAATAGCTTTGCCATTTTTATCAA
>CAMLFI010000098.1 GCA_946479225.1 uncultured Mucilaginibacter sp.
CAATAGCTACAATGTAGGATTTATGAACCCTGCAAAACCTTGCCGCAGGCAACTCTTGCTCCAGCTCGCTAAAAGTTTGGAGGGTCATGATGCTTTTACCAGACAGGCGGATGCACCGGTAGTCGCGCATGCCTTCAATAAACAGTATTTCACTGAGCATTATCTTCTCCAGCCGATATTCCGTTTTAACAAATATTATTTCCTTGCCGCTTTCTGCCGGGGTAAGCCTGTCGTAAACCCGCGTTACGGCCTGCATAAAGCGCTCAAAGGTGAATGGTTTTAACAGGTAGTCGGTAACATTCAGGTCAAAACCTTTAAGGGCGTATTGGTCAAACGCGGTGGTAATTATAACCTCAGGGCGTTTCTGCAACGATTCTAACAGCTGTAACCCTGTAAAGCCATCCATTTGTATGTCCAGGAACAACAGGTCTATTTTATTAGCCTTTATAAAGCTGATGGCCGCTATGGCATTATCAAAACAAGCCAGTAAATTTAACCCGGGCACCTTAAGCACAAAGCTTTTAATGCGCTCCATGGCCAGGGGCTCATCTTCTATTATCAGGCAGTTTATAATCATGCAATTGTTATAGTCAAATTTACTATAAAACGTTCAGCAGTTTTGTTAATTTCTAATTGATGGTTGTTCGGATAAAGTAGCTGCAAACGGTCCTCCATAATGGTTAGCCCTAATCCGCCTTCCCCGGTAATTTGCTCATTAGCATCATAAACGTTGTTGCAATTGAACATAATCGTATTCGCCTGCGTGGCTATGTTGATGACAATGGCGTTATCTATTTTTTTATTGGTGCTGTATTTAAAGGCATTTTCAATAAAAGGAATAAACAGCATCGGCGCTATTTCAATATCATCATTAGCTTTACTAAAATCAACCGTTACAAAATGCGGGTTGCTGGTGCGGATCTTTTGAAGATCGATATACTGCAAAATATAGTCCAGTTCCCGTTTAAGCGGTATGGTATCTGAGGGGCTTTCGTATAAGGTAAAACGTAAAATATCCGATAATTTTTTAAGATACACCGAAGCCGTTACCGCGTCTTTTTCAATCAGCACATCAATGTTGTTTAAGGTATTAAACAGAAAGTGCGGGTTGATCTTGGCTTTCAATAGTTCAAGGCTGGTTGCAACGTTCTGCTTTTCCAATTGCTCTTTATAGCGGATCTCGGTAAACCAGGTAATAAAACCTTTCATTATACAAGCTGCAATGGCCGAACCTGCTATTCTGGTAAAAATCCACGGCGCACTGAATCCCATTACTATGGTACTGCGCCCCGCCGGGTGCATCACAGTCCTTGTAAAAAGGCTGCCAAACCATATACCAACTGTTGCGGCCAACCCTATAACTATCAGTCCCCATAAGCTAAATTTCATTAACTGTAGCTTATTTAAAAAACGGGGAAACAAGAAAAAATAAAACAAGTAAAAAACTATTATCGATAATAATATAACAATCCAATTGGTGAAGTAAGTAATCTCAAAGTCCCCACCTCTGCCTGAGTTTCTCATGATATACTGTCGCATCAGTGGTGAAGACCAGTAAACAATGTGAATTAAAACAATAAGTACAGTTGATTTTTTCATGTGTTGTTGGTTAAGATTAAACATGCCTAAAAATCGGGTTGTACATCGGGCCGGTATAATAACTTCTGCAAGCAGGTGGGTTTGGCTGGCAAAATGGCAATAATATGCGGTAAGAAAAAATGGCGTTTAACTACTTCCGTATCTCAATCGGGATAGTGCGATACTGATATTTCATAATCGTATCTAAATGATTATTTGCAATAGCTATGCAGCCATTTGTCCAGTCTTTTAATTTACTCCGTGCCGGGCTGGTTCCGTGTATCATCACATCGCCTCCGGGCTTAACGCCTTGCTTTTTTGAGCGGGCAATATCATCGGCATTGGGGTATGAAATATGGAAACCCAGGTGATAGGATGCTTCTACATTAATATTGTAATCTAAATAATATAGCCCTTCGGGCGTGCGCCCATCCCCTTCTTTTAGTTTATGCCCCACAGGCGATTTGCCCAGGTTTATCGGGAAATCAAATAAGCGTTTGCCATTTCGCTCTATATACAGTCTGCGTTTGGCTTTTTCTACAATAATTCTGTCGGCCCTGTTCATCCAGTTAACTATCGCGTTGTTGGTAGCAATACTATTGCTGCTAAAATATGCAAGCCCCTGCCCTTCAAGCCCTCCTATCCACCTTTTCCCGCTATCCATGCGCACTACATACTTACCCGTTAGCAGAATGGGCATATATTGGTGATATCTTAAGGGCTGCTTATTCCGGTAAATTATAATATTGGTATCCAGTTGGCTTAATGATTTCATGGTTGGTTTAAACAACATTTGTTCTATGCGTTTGGCAATGGACGATGAATCCATTTTCATATTTCTGACCATGTTATCGCTAAGCCACATTAGTTGTTTTTTATTCCTGTCTGCAGTGTCAGCTCCAAACATAACGCGGCCGCCAATGGTATACCTGCCCGTTTTAAGATATTTTATGTATTGATAATAGCGTAAAGGTTTACCTTCAAACCAGGCAACTATATTGGTGTCAATTCCGGCTGGTTGTGTTTTTAAAGATGTCGCTGCGTGACTTGTATGTTTAGTATCTGGGCGAGATTTAAACGCGCTAACAAAAGCAAAAGGAACAAGCAGTATCAAAAGCAATATCGATCGCATAATTAGCGTAAGGTTTATACAGCTAAAATGCGAAAATAAATTGGCTCAAACTATCTTTTTAGTAATCCTGCTAATTATAAATTTTATATCATTCTTGTTACAAAAACTACGATATTGCGATGTGCTTAATAAGCACACAGAACTAAACACACGCCTATGAGTTTTCACGACCAGATCACCTCCATTTTTGTAAAGGAGGACCACATACCCGAACAGTTCAGAATAGAAGAGATACACCAGCGCGAATACCTGTGCAATGGCGAAATGAAGCCCTGGGATGGCCCAGTGGCAGATGTATATTCGCCGGTTTGTATTCCCGGTCCGGATGGGTTAAAACCTAAGTATATTGGCAGCTACCCGGTTTGTACAGAAAAGGAAGCCACAGAGGCCATGGAAGCAGCCATTGGCGCTTACAACAATGGTCGCGGCGAATGGCCCACCATGAGTGTTGACGATCGCATTAAATGCCTGGAGCGCTTTGTTTTTAAAATGAGCGAACAGCGCAGCCTGGTTATCAAATTGATCATGTGGGAGATCGGTAAATCGCACGCCGACTCGGCCAAAGAGTTTGACCGCACAGTTGAATATATTAACGCAACAATAGACGAGTTAAAAGATATTGACCGCCTGTCATCGCGCTTTCAGATTGCCGAAGGTGTGATAGCACAGGTTAGGCGCTCGCCGCTGGGCGTGGTGCTTTGTATGGGGCCATTCAACTATCCCCTTAACGAAACCTTTACTACGTTAATACCGGCGCTTATAATGGGCAATACGCTGCTGTTTAAACCACCTAAGCACGGTACGTTGCTGCACTACCCGTTATTAAGGGCTTTCCAGGAATCGTTCCCTAAAGGCGTGGTAAATACCATTTACGGACGAGGCGCAACAGTTACACCCGGACTAATGGCAACAGGCAACATCAATGTGCTGGCGTTCATCGGTTCAAGCAAAGTGGCTAACGATCTGAAAAAGCGTCACCCTAAAATAAACCGCCTGCGTGCTGTTTTAAGTTTGGATGCCAAGAACCTGGCCATAGTTACCAAACACGCCGACCTGCCCTTGGCGGTCAGCGAATGTATTTTGGGTGCCCTGTCATTCAACGGACAGCGTTGCACAGCTATAAAGATCATTTATGTACATAAAGAAGTAGCCGATGAGTTTCTGAAACTATTAAGCGATGCCGTGGCCAAGCTACCGTTTGGCATGCCCTGGGATAAGGACGTTAAACTAACGCCCCTACCCGAACCCCATAAGCCTGCGTTTTTGAAAGATACTATTGCCGATGCCGTAGCTAACGGCGCGCAGGTGGTTAACCCCAACGGCGGCGATAATGTAGCATCGTTTGTATACCCTGCCATTTTGTATCCGGTTAACGATAAAATGAAGATCTTCCGCGAGGAGCAATTTGGTCCGGTTATTCCCGTTGTGCCGTTTACTGATATTGAAGAAGCCGTCGCTTACCAGATAGATTCGCCGCACGGACAGCAGGTAAGTATTTTTAGTGATGATGCTGATGAAATAGCATCACTGATAGATCCGTTTGTTAACCTGGTTAGCCGTGTAAACGTTAACAGTCAATGCCAGCGCGGGCCCGATGTGTTTCCGTTCACCGGCCGTAAAGACAGCGCCGAAGGCACCCTTTCGGTACACGATGCCTTGCGGTCCTTCTCTATCCGCTCGTTGGTGGCTACCAAATTGAACGAGACTAATAAACACCTGTTTAATGATATTGTGCAGGACCAGTCGTCTAATTTTTTGAGTACGAAGTTTATTTTTTAAGGGATGACATAAAAATAAACGCCCCTCAAAGCAAAACTTTGAGGGGCGTTTTTATTGTGCTCGTTTGATATAAAATTTAATGGAAACACGACAATTCCTTCTAATTTTACACTATCCTGACCAAAATCCCCATTTAGTCAAAAATTAAAATATTGATAATCAATCGATTGATTAATCGTGACTTTTGCCTGATAAATTGAATATAAATTGTTGCTTTAATTTGCTCCGTGTTAACAAAAACACATCACAACAATTAATATAAAATACCATGAAAAGTACATTAAAAATTTCAGCATTAGTTGTGGCATTTGCTGGTCTTACCTTCGCCGCAAAAGCACAAACCGCCCCTACATCTACCAATGCAAATGGCGTACGTTTAAGTATCGGTGTAGAAACCGGCATCCCTACAGGCAAATTAAATGACGCCTACAACTGGAACCTGGGCGGATCGGTACAAGCCGATATCCCTGTTGCCAGCCAGTTGTTTGTTACCGTTAACGCGGGTTATAACAACATCTTCGGTAAAACCGTTGGTACTGTATCAGCAACTGATATTCAATTGCTGCCGGTAAAAGCGGGTTTAAAATTCTTCCCTGTAAGTAACTTCTACATCCAGGGTGAAGCCGGTGCCGGTATAGCTTTAAACAAAAAAGACCTGGGCTTTGATAACTCAGCAGCTTTTATCTGGGCACCACAAGTAGGTATCCAGTTCCCGGTAGGCAACAAAAGCTACATTGATGCCGGTGTGCGTTATGAGGCCAGCACCAAATTTAACAGCCTTGTTAGCGATAGCAAGATCAACTTTTTAGGTCTGCGTTTAGCTTACGCGTTTGATACCAAGTAATTACAATCACAACATTTGTAGTAAAAAAGGGGGATGCAGATTTGCATTCCCCTTTTTTATTTTTCCCCGTTTTTTTGGATATATTTTGTCCCGCAAAAATTTTTTTCGTTATTTGAAATGATTACTATTAATATTTTTGTGTAATTTAACGGCTTGGGTACATCTGCCTGGTAATTCTAAACGCTTATATGAAAAAAATACTCATCATAGACGATGAAGTTAACGTTGCCTTATTGCTATCGAAGTTTTTAACCCGTAATGGCTTTGATGTAAATACAGCGTCAAGCGGCAACAGTGGTATGGAAATTCTCAAAACCGAGATGTTTGACCTTGTTTTATGCGATTTCAGACTGGAAGACACCGATGGCCGCGAAATGCTAAAGAAAATCAAGACCCAATACCCAAAAACAGGCGTAATTATCATCACCGGTTATTCTGATATAAAGATGGCGGTGGAACTCATAAAAATGGGCGCTTATGATTATATCACCAAACCGCTCTATCCCGACGAAATATTAAATACCATTACCAAGGCTATTGAAACACATCATGCTTTGGTTGATGATGAAGAAGATACTCCTATTGTTTTAAAGGCCAACAAAAAGCAAAACCCCTCTGGTTTTGTGGTAGGCGCCAGCAGAGCCTCAAAAGAACTGCACAGGCAGATAGAATTAGTAGCACCAACCAATTACAGCGTAATTATTTTAGGCGAAAGCGGCACGGGTAAAGAGGAAGTTGCCAAAAGCATCCACCTGCACAGCAACAGGCACAACCAACCGTTTATAGCTATGGACTGCGGATCATTAACCAAGGAATTAGCCGCAAGCGAGTTTTTCGGGCACGAAAAGGGCTCTTTCACCGGGGCTTTTGCTACCAAAATAGGCCACTTTGAAATGGCTAACGGTGGTACCTTGTTTTTGGATGAGGTAGGCAACCTATCCTACGAGATACAGGCCGCTTTGCTTAGAACCGTGCAGGAACGTAAGGTTAAAAGAATTGGCAGCACAAAAGAGATAGACCTGGATGTACGCATTATTGTGGCAACCAATGAGAACCTGCAGGAAGGCATACAGAAAGGCCGTTTCCGCGAGGATCTTTACCATCGCTTTAATGAGTTTAGTATCTATATGCCGCCTTTACGCGAGCGTGGAAACGATATTTTTTTATTGGCAGAATACTTTTTAGAGGAAGCTAACAAAGAACTGGGCAGGAATGTAACCACCTTCGCGCCCGAAACAATTGAATGCTTTAAGAATTATCGCTGGCCGGGTAACGTGCGCGAGCTGAAAAATATAGTGCGCCGGGCAGCGTTGATAAGCGAGGGGAGCGAAATTACCACCAAATCGTTGCCATTAGAAATATCAAATCACAGGATGCCCACAATTGATTATTCGCAGGGTAAGGGCACGGAGCAACCGACTGTGCAAGCGCCGTATCATGACTTGAAGAACGCGGCGCTTGAGGCAGAATACGAGACGATATTGAAGGTGTTGCGCGAAGTGAACTTTAATAAAACCAAGGCAGCAGAAATTTTGCAGATAGACAGGAAGACTCTTTATAACAAAATGAAGGCCATCAATCTTAAATAAATGGAGAGCAAACAGGTTGACACGAAGACGCTGCGTTTAATTAAACATGATATAAAAAATCAGCTTTCCAACATTCAACTTGCTTTAGAAACCATTAAATATGAAGTAAGCAACCCTACCAACGACGTTAAATTTTGTATTGATACCATTGCAGACAGCGCTTCAAAAATTGATGCCCTTGTAAAAGAAATACCATAAACCCGGTTCAAAAATATTTTATAAAGTATAGACTAAAACTTTTCTGCGCATCTTTGTTGTGCTTATATATTTTACTGCATGTCAATTTTTAACTATAAGCAACGCAACACAATAATTCTGGTCAGCATAGTTATACTGGGCTGTTTTATAACGTATGCGTTAAGCGGGTTGTTCAGCGCTATACTGGGGGCCATTGTGCTCTTCACCATTTTCAGGCCATTTTATTTATACATGGTTGATAAAAAGGGATGGAACCGCTCGCTCGTGGCCGTTATGATCATCCTTTTTTCGTTTGTGGTTATAGTGCTGCCTTTTTTAGCGCTCAGCCTTATGGTGATAGGCAAAATATCCGACCTTAACAGTAAGAATTTTCCGATACAGGAGTGGCTGGTTAAAATAGACGAGTTTGCCGGCAAAACAATTGGCAAACCCCATTTCGCCGAAGAAAGTATTCAAAAATTAGGCACAACGGCAACCGAGCTTTTTCCATCTCTCATTGGCAGTGTGGTTAATATTGTGTTAATGCTGCTGGTTTGTTATTTTTTGATGTACTTTATGTTTGTACAGATAAAACAATTTGAGGCGGGCTTATTAAAATATGCCCCGTTCCGCGAGCAATATGCCTTAAAATTTGCCGAGGAGCTGCGCAATTCTACCTATTCGAACGTATTGGGCCAGGGCCTTATAGCTGTGGTGCAGGGCGCTTTATTAGCCAATGGCTTTTGGTTGGCAGGTATCCCCGACCCTCTTTTTTGGGGCGTTATAGGCGCTTTTATTTCGTTTTTACCTGTTGTGGGTGCGCCTACCTTAACCATACCGGCCGCAGCTATTTTATATGCCCAGGGGCACCCTTTAAAAGGGCTGATATTATTGCTATACGGCGTTCTTTTTATAGGCAATATTGATAATGTATTGCGGATGATCATCAACAAGCGCGTATCCAATACCCACCCCATTATAACCGTAATAGGGGTATTTATTGGCTTACCGCTGTTTGGTATATTAGGTTTGG
>CAMLFI010000099.1 GCA_946479225.1 uncultured Mucilaginibacter sp.
TTACTGAATGCGGCTTCCATATATTACACCTTTCAGGCCATGGAAGAGGTTATGCGCCCCGGCGATGAAATGCTGTGGCAGCAGTTCAGCTCTACCCAACGCATAGCCTGGAAAACAGGCACCAGCTTTGGCTTTCGCGATGGCTGGGCGATAGGCGTTACGCCGCGTTATGTGGTTGGCGTTTGGGTGGGCAACACCAATGGCGAGGGCAGGCCGGGATTGATCGGGGTAAATACTGCCGCGCCTATCTTGTTCGAGATATTCAGGCAGTTACCCGTGTCAAGACAATGGTTTACCATGCCTGCAGGAGAGATGACCCGCATAGCGATTTGTCGCGAAAGCGGATACCGCGCTGGCGAATACTGCCAACCTGTTGATACTTTGTTTGTCCCAAAAAGCGGATTAAAGGCCGGAGTATGCACCTTTCATCAATTGGTGCATCTGGATGCCACCCGCAAATGGCAGGTGAACTCGATTTGCGAAGCCCCAGGCAATATGGTGCATGTGCCCTGGTTTGTGCTGCCGCCATCGATGGAGTATTATTATAAAAGCCGGAGTTATAACTATCGTGCCCTGCCACCGTTCAGGTCCGACTGCGGCACCGGTACGCAGCGCACAATGGAGATGATATACCCCAAAGATGGCGCTAAAGTGTACGTGCCGCTGGAGGCCGATGGCGGACGCGGGCGGGTGATCTGTAACGCAGCACACCGGCAACCCGGCATTAAACTGTTTTGGAACCTCGACGACCAGTACATGGGCCAAACCATAGGTTACCACCAAATGGCGCTTAACCCCACGCCGGGCAAACACATTTTAACTTTGGTTGATGCCGATGGCAACCGCCTGCAAACACGTTTTGAGGTGTTGGAGAAGGGGAGATAGGCTGGACGATACTAAGCTTGCGCGAGTACAAAAACGGGCTGATCCAAAATCGGAGGGGTGTTGCAAAAGTGTTGCTTATCTGTTGCTATTCTGTTGCAAAAGTGTTGCAAAAAGATGGAGATCAGTATTTGTTATTTGCTGATAATGAGTAATTTAATTGTTTTGCAATCAAATTTAACGACTTGAGTGTAATAGTTAATAAATTGATATACAGAGAGTTATATTTTTGTTTTTAGCGAATGCATATTTTTTGCAACACCCGCATGTATCAACAAAAAAGCCTTCCGATTTATCATCGAAAGGCTTTTTTTGTGATCCCATCAGGATTCGAACCTGAGACCGACAGATTAGAAATCTGTTGCTCTATCCAGCTGAGCTATGTTTTAAGGCGGTTTTTGACCTGTTTTCCCGCAAAGTGCACCAAAAGTGCACCAAAATGTCAAATTTCACAGAACCTACAATTGTAACAACTAATGACATAAAACATCGATCATTTATATCTTTTTACTACAATGGTAAACCCCAAAGACAGTATAACGGTAATGCCATAGGAAAAATTATTAATCCTAATCGTGCCAGCACGCTGAACGAAAAACTAACCTTGTTAAATAGATTGCGATTTGAAATTCATAAGGCACTTGAGGCTGGTAATTACACGAAGTCAGATCATAACTCATCGGCCATTCAGACAAAGCAAGTAGCCAATAATCCACAGGCTAATTTACAGCCAGCTATTAAACACCTATACGATGCTGTTAAGGTCAAAATCAGGTCGAACCTTAGTAAAAAGTACAAGCGTAATTTAAAAACCATTTATAGACAATTTAAACAATTTATGTCGGCTGAAGAGCTAGCGCGACCATTAAATACGATATCCACATTCCGGGTTGAAGCTTTCCTAAATCAATTCAGCTCTACTGGAACGTACTATATGAATAAACGACGAGACCTCGGCGTACTTTTTAATTCAGCGGGTAGAGCATTTGAACAGCCGGTTGCAACGGTAACGAGAACTGCAAAAAGAAAAGCAAAATCAACACTACATAAACCATATGACAAACACCAAGTAAAGCCAATATTAGAATACCTTGAGGTACATAACTTCAAACTCTATATTTGCTGTTTACTCACCTATGGTTCTTGGTTGCGGCCACATGAAGAAATCAGATTATTAACTTTGAATAATTTCACTGAGGATTTGACGGAGATAAGATTATCTGGCAACGAGAATAAAGGAGGGAAAGTAAGGGTGGTCTACGTTCCAGAATACACCAAAAAGGTGATTGCACCTATACTTTCAAAACTGTCGCGCAATGAGAATATTTTCACTTGCTCCAACGAAGTTTTAAACGAAAGCTACTTCAACACCGCGTGGTCAAGAGCATATAGAAAAATGTTTGCAAATGGGCTCGTTTATGAAGGGCAAACGATTTATTCATTTAGGCATACGGCAGCAATAGATACCTATCGAAAGAAGAAGGACGTGTATTTACTGCAAAAACTACTTGGTCATTCCTCCATAATGGTGACTTTAAAATACTTAAGAAGTTTAGGGGAGTTCAATAGTGATGAGCTAAGGGATGCAGCACCGCAATTGTAGAATTTTAACTTTTAAAAGGTAGTGGATGTAAAGCTCTGCTACCTTTCTTATTTTCGTATATGTTATATTTCGCTCCTAAACCCGATTTTACCCTGCTTAGCAAGTACTACGGATTCCAAACAACACCTGAAGCCCTTCAAAAAGAATATGTCGATGGTTACCAGATCCAGGTCGATTGGTACTATACAGATGCAATGGTTGAAGATATAACTCGGCGTTTTACAGACATTGTAAACAGATACGAGCTCTCCGAACACTTTGATAATTTGATGTTCCTCATCTTATCCAAAGTTCAATATATGGAAAACGCCTTGACAACTGCTATAGAAGAAAACGACAACTTACATAGGGCTAAGGAACTTGCGGGTTTGTTGTTATCTTATGAAGCCCCAGAATTGAAAAACACACCGACATTAACAATTAAAGGCACAAATGGTAGATATAACGTGAAGGACCCAGTCTTATCTAAATGGATAGGCGAATTGATTGTAAAAGCATTAGTACAAGGACCGTTACCCCTTACTCTTTTTAATTATGCTATTGATTACCTTTTCACAGAAGGTAAAGGCGAACAACGTCGTATTGACATCAGTAAAGTTAAAGCGGTCCATAATCAAAAGCCGCAGAAGACCTCTTCTTATATCAGCCAATACCGAACGAGGCTCAAAGCAGAGTTTTGCTACTATCTATTGCCTTACCTTAATGGTGAAACCTCATTAGCTAAGCCGGACGGTAAAAACTTTTCAGACAAGCAGCTAAATTTCCTCTATGAGATGATGATACTGTTAGACATCATTAAGCCGGAATGCTTTGACTCCTCTATGGACTACGAACCCAAAGACCTTATTCGTAATTTGCTCATAAAATATGCTAACGCGTTCGGTATCAAAGGAAACCAATAGCCACTAAAACTACTTTTTTGGTTCCCGAACAACTTTTCTGCCAATTGCGACTATTGTACCGTTAGCAGCAAATAAATACAGCAGGCTGTTAATGTCGGTTAAACAAAGTGCTTGATCGCGACGCAAAGACGAGAGGGCAATCTACGAATTTATGAGTACTCCCAAGTGGAAAGAACGCCGGGCAAAGAGTTTGCAAGCCGGCGTTATCAGCAGCAGCATGGTGCTGACTGCGCGGATGTTTTTAGGTAAAGACGGTAGTTTTCATTACCTAACACCGCAACAGTTAATTACCTTCAACGACCAAGGGCGTGAAGAAGACGTTGAGTCCTTAGCTCACGTAATTGAATTAGCTACCCGTTACCAAATGATGGGCTGCCGTACCTCACGTAGGCCCGACAAAAGCGGCAACCACTACAAGTGGCCGTTATTCAACCGAAATGGCAATAGTGATGGGGGCAAAGTCCTCAACATCGGTAATCTTTATCAATTCATGGACGATTTGTATGATCGTAAATTTATCATAGGTTTTACATACGATGAGCTGATAGAGGAAGCTGAACAAGCCTAATTCAATCTACAACACCCAGGCAGCGAATCTGCTGCTTGGGTTCTTTTAACCAACATTATTAAATAATCTAATAGGGCATCTATGCCCTAAACAGGAAAACTAATATTAAAATGAAAACTAACCTACCAATCCCTTTAAACAAGGGTCAGAAGATCAGCGAGCTTGACTTCTTCAAACAATTCGGCATCATTGCCAACGCCATCTACAACAAAACTATACCTGGCTGCGGCTTTACCCGCTACGCTATCGAGTTCTTCTTACATCACCTAATATGTATTTTACCCAATGTGCCGGTTATACAGGACAAAGTTAGTAAACACAATGAAAGGCTCCCAGACAGGGAAATACTTGGTGTTCATAAAGGCATAACCATCGCGAGGATAAAGGAGTACTTGCAATCAGATGTTAAGTACAAGAAAATACTCACTACGCCTGAAGGCTTCATCACCAAAGTAATGAAAGCTTTTAGTGACCCTGAAGAAATGAAGCAAATGTTCTTCTTGCTTTTTGACGAATGCGAACGTATAGTGACAGATGTTTCTTACCGTGGTGCAATCGCAGCTCCGCTTACTACTTTCTTTGATTTTCCTAAGAAAGCTATGGTTTCAGCAACAACCTTAGAGTTTAGTGATGAACGATTTAAAGACTTTGCCTATTATCAAATAGAGCCTACTTATGATTACAGCGTGCCGCTAACCGTCATTAACACTAACAACATTGCGGAAGCTGTAAAAAAGCATTTAGATGAACTTAACAGTGAACGCAATTGCATATTCTTCAACTCTACGTTAGGTATAAATGCTGTTATTAACAATTTGGACATTGCAGGAGATAGCATCGCCTTCTGTGCTGAAGATAGTGTCTTAGCCTTAAAGGAGCTTGGCTTTAATAATGCATATGACAACTTTGACACACGTGCGATGACGGACTATACATTCTTTACCAGTCGTTATTTCAGCGCAATAGATATTGAACTTGATTACAAGCCTGATATTACAATTATTTCAGATGTAATTTTTGCTAAGCACAGCGTACTTGACCCTCACACCGAGATAATACAAATTGCAGGGCGGTTCCGCAATGGCGTAAACAGTATTACGCATATCACCAACTATAATTCGGATATAAAGTGGATGAACCGCGAAGAGGCCTTCTACTTCTTGAAAGGTAGTCTTAATACCTATGAAAGCTTTGTGAGTGGGCATGACAAGGCCACTAATCCAGGCAGCAGAAAAACTTTTTCTAAGGCAATTGAAGAGGCAGACGAAAACAAATACTATGTTGACGGACAGCTTAACTTTTTTATGGTTGATAACTTTATCCATGAAGAACGTGTAAAAGGGTATTATCAAATGCCTGAACATCTTAAAGCTGCTTATACAGATGTTGCTAACCACTTTAATGTAGAGTACGTGGAGGACAACTACGCGATTGAAGACAGCGATTTGTTCATGCTTCACAGCAAACAAACAGAAAAAGAGAAACGGCAAACTATAGCCGAACTCTTCGACAAGTGGACATCAAAGCTCGACCGCTATGTATTTGCCCCAACCAACATGTTAGCTAAGTTAATCAACAAGTACCCTGAAATATATCATGCATATCTTACCATTGGGTTGGAAGGGTTGGAAGCTGCTGATTACGTTAAAGCTGAGATTGACAAAGCCGTTAAAAGGGCAGAAGTAAAAAAGCAGACTCAATGGCTGGCTACTAAGGTTTACGCAGTTTTCGATGAAAACACTACATATCTTTCAAGTACTATTGTCGAAGAATTGACGAAAATATATAAAGAATGTGGTTTGTCAACCACTGTGCGACCAGCCTCTATACGTAGGTACTTTGTAGCTCGAATCACGACTCGCAATAAAGTAAAAGCTTACAACCTAGGAAAGAGGCTCTACTAATAGATGGAAAGCCAATCCCGGTTTTTCGAAAAATGTTACTTTATACCCGGAAGTAAAACTTGGGATTGACGAGGCCAAGTCAATCCAATAAATTAATTAATTACTTGTTTTAACCGGAAAATATATTTCGGGATTAACTCCAAAGCTGCTCTCAAGGCAGCTTTTTGTTTTTACCCTCTGTTAAGCGAACACAATGTGTCTATCGCACATTCAAGCCCTACCCTTATTTCAAACCCACCCACCCTTTGTTTTTTAAGGTGCTCATCCCTATATCAATTCCGAAATTAAAAATCGTGCGTGTGGTTTAACCGAATAGGCCGCTCAGCTTTTACCCCCTCACTTGCTGTTGATAAAAAACGAAATACTATCTGTCATCTGGCCTCAAAGGCTGTTCCGCTCTTTGATTTTTCCGGCTGCTAAAGCAACCTTCAAAAGTTGGTCAATAGAAACTAAGAATAATGCCTTTTCAAACCCACGCTTTAAAAGTTAAAATTCCTAAACACCAATTCCAATCCCTTACAACCATGAAAGAATTTCACAACTCATTTCCGGTCATTAGCGGAGCTGTGCCCGATCCACAACCTGCAAAACCAAGAAGGCATCGCGAAACGCCTCGATGGCTAGTCACCAAATCGCGAACAGACAGAAAATATGAACAGATGCAAAATGAAGCTGTTGAAGCAGATTATCATCGCGTTATCCAAGCAGTTAAATCATATATTCTATTACATGGAGGTGATACCATCTATGAGCAGAATCACAAGAAGGACACTGCATCGTACACCGGCATGCACAGCTTTGTTTGCACTACGTTTTACTGGCGTTTAGATTGTGAGCTTAACTACAACTATGAAGTCTATTTCGCCTTTCACAATTGCCCTTATGAAGCGCAAATCCGTGAAATGTTTAAACCCTTTCCATTAGATCGGACAACGCACGAATACAAATTTCCACAGGGCTATGATGCCTTTTATAGGAGGGTGCTAGAGGTTCAAGATCCCATCAACATCACAGAATTAAACGGTACAGACTGAAATCAGCCTTTCGATTGGCAGATAAAAGCTTGGCAAATACTTGCCAGGCTTTTATTGCTTTCAGGCTATCGCTCTTCCAAAACAAACATTTATTAACCCTTAAAATCCATAATTAAATGAAACCACCAACAGACCATCAATCACCTTTGTCACCTTATAATGCTGAGGTGCAAAGAGTTTATTTTAAAGTACTTAAAGAGGCAAAAGCCTTGCTTGCTACAATTGAAGAGGAGCCATTGCGTTACACACTTATTCGTGAGGAAAACTTACCAATTGTCTTTAACACTATTGTCCATGAGTTGGTCAATCCCTTGATTTATTTACGCCTTGCATCTGATGATGAAACCAAGCTTGGCATTGAATTCGGGCTTGAATTCATACCTACGTATGGTAAGTACTACCATATTGGCAATACCTTCATCCGCATGCTTTACAAGGCCACAATGGCAAATACAACTTCTGTCAATATCGAAGATAGCGTCCGAACGGATTATATCTTTCATGAATGTTCAGGTGCGTATGAGCAGATTGAAGAACGAGGTTGTCGGCACCATTCATTTCAACTCATACCTTTTAAGACTAAAGTTGTTAAAAGAAAGTTAAGCAAGGTCGCTTAACTCTGAATGATACTGATTAACTTTGTTTGTAAACCAACGAAGGAGGAATCACATAGACAGTACACTTACCATTATATAAAGTATTAAAGATATAAAGCGTTGCTTTATTTGTTCTGTACCAGGAATCGGGAAAATTTCAAACATACAGGAACAGATGAGTTCAACGTCCATACGCGAAAGCGTTTGGGCGAAGACTTGTTTGTTGTATGTGGGCTTTCCCGAGCCTCTGGTGCACAAATCTAGTTTAGTCCAGGCGCTTTTGTGTTATCAACCACCGATGAAGGACTGCTCGGTACTTCAACTTATCACCTAAATGTTTAAATTCTTTTTTACTTCCATTTGCTTCGCATTCGTAAGTGTGAACGTCTGTGCGCAACGACTATATCTTGACGACGTAGTTAAACTTTATGAAGTTATGGCTAAAGAGCCAGTTAACGCTGATGTTAATATCAGTAAAGCGCTTAAAGCTTCGTCTTCTGGGTGGAGAGGCCCTGTGATAGACAGAAATGACGGTTATATGGCGACTTGGCAATATCTTGTAGGCGAAGCTACCTATGGCTGGATTAGATTTGTTATTCAGCGCACACCAGACGGTGTCACACTGCCCAAAATTTCCTATGAA
>CAMLFI010000100.1 GCA_946479225.1 uncultured Mucilaginibacter sp.
CTCGCCACAAACATCGTATCGGCTTTATGCTCATACCCTTTTAAAACTTTCATTTCTTCCAGTTTTAGACCTTTTTCCTCTATAAGGTAATTCACTACGTCTTCGTTCTCTGCTTTAAAAGCCGAGCAGGTGATGTAAATAAGCGGCTTGCCGGGTTTAAGGTATTTTACCACATTGGCGGCTATGGTTTTTTGCAGACGCTGGAAGAATTCAATTTTATGGGTATCAAACTGGGCTATCATTTCGGGAGTGCGTCCCCAGGTACCCGATCCGCTGCAGGGAGCATCCAGTATTATGCCATCAAAAGCATAGTTATATAGTTCCTGATCTACGTTTTGCATCAGGTCCATTTGTTTTTTTTGATATTTTAACAAACCCGCGGCCCTGAAACGTTCGTCCAAATTGGCTAAAATAGATTCACGGATGTCAGACACTACTAGTTTTATGTTCGGCTCTAAGCCATGCAACAGCAATGATTTACCGCCTGATGCGGCGCAGGCGTCCCACCAGGCATCCCATTTTTTCGGTTTAAAGTAAGCAGCCGTTTGCTGCGAAGATTTGTCCTGTACCTCATACCAACGCGGGTTGGATATTACCGCCTCCAATCTTGTGCCATTAGGTAAGGCAAAACAGCCGTTACCTTCATCCTTAAAGGTTATTGAGGCGTTAGTAAGTTCAGCTTTAACCAATTGCTCAAAGCCGGGGTTTACGCGGATAAAAAGATCGGGCTGGATAAAGAATGATCGTAAAAATGCTTCGCGGTCAATTCCATCAGAAAGCATATTGGCCCAGGGGAAGACATCATCTAAATTGAACGTAGGATATGTTTTTTTGATCAGATCAATTTTTTCTTCAACATCAAAATTAACGCAGGCCGCCCAGTCGGGTCTAAAATGCTGTAAAAATGAGTTGGTTTGGGTGTTGCATAAAAATTCAGCCACAACAACACGTTCATCGGCAGGTAAGTCGCTTAATACCCGTCCTAACCGGAAGTAGTTATAAATGAGTCGGCCTGCAACACGCCGGTCGGTTGAGCCCATTTGCTTGTTTTGCCTGTAAAAGCCGGGTAGAAATTTGCTTAAAGGGGTTTCCGCAGGATACTCTTCCACTATGCGCTGAAACGTTTTAAGCTGGTTTATCGCTTTCATTCTACCTTTTTTAATTCAAAATTGGTGTAGGTAAGTACATCTACATGGGTATTTACCCATCCTAAGCCCGGTAAACGCACAAAATTAAAACTGTTGTGCATGCCGGTAAAGCCGGTCTTTTCTATATCAGATTTGATGTTACCTAAAGTGCCGACGGCAAGCAACTTGCCAAAATAAAGGCCATCATCAAATCCTTTTATGGAGTATTCTGATGGTTCGCTTTGGTAAATTCGGCGGTAGTTGCGTAAAAAGTTTACGGTCGATCTATCTTTATAATTCACCCTGTCTGCGTTGGTAATGTGAGTTTTAAGGCGTTGCAACTGTTCTGCTTTTAAAAAAGTAAACTTTTCCCAATTAGGATGCCCGAATAATGTAACAGGATACTTAGCGCTCAAATCATCAAGCGATTTCAAGGTAACCATTAAAAAGTCTTGATTAGTTGACGGTATCACAAATACATTCTCTGCCGTTGCAGAAAGGCGCGGAATGATGGTGCTTAAATCGCCCTTGGATACTAATAATTCAGTATACTGAACCGATTTTTTTGTGAGACTATCCGCCACCTTTTTAAAATAACGGATGTATTCTTTATCGGCGGTAAACCCTGAGCTTAAAATAAATATCCTTTTGGCCTTAATTTTCCCGGTTGCGTATTTAGCCGCGGCTGCAGCGTGATATTGTAAGGGAGGTGTAACGGTTATTAAATTTTGATTAGCAATAGATGATGGCGCGGCCGGAGACAGGGGTGAAACAATAGGATTGCGCTGTGCTGTTAATACGCTTGCAAAAGCCTTAACGTCTTCCGGGTAAACAGGACCTACTATCAGATCACTTGCGCGTACTTGTGAGTTATAAGCCAAAGCATGCGACTGGCTGGCCTGTCCCTGCGAATCATAAACGTGTAGCTCATAGTTATAGCCAAATGCAGAAAGCGAATCGAGCGCCATTTTAAAACCCTGGTAAAAATCAACCGATAAGTTAGCCTGTTTAAGTCCGTCGGCTGTATAACCCGAACTTAAATTATTTAAGGCAAAAGGTAATATCAAAGATATAACGCTTGTTTTAACGGGCGGCGCAACCACCGGTTTCGGTTGTTCCTTAACTATCTCAGGTTTTTTTTCAGTTTCTGTTTTTACCGACGGGGGAGGAGGCTGTACTTTTGGAGAACATGCACCCAGCCCCAGCATTAGTAAAAACAAGCATAACCATTTATTCCCACTCAATTGTAGCAGGTGGTTTTGAACTGATATCATACACTACCCGGTTAATTCCTTTTACGTTATTAATAATCTCGTTAGAGATCTTTGCCAACACATCGTATGGTAAATGGCACCAATCTGCCGTCATACCATCCAATGATTCTACGGCGCGCAAACAAACCACGTTTTCATAGGTGCGCTCATCGCCCATAACACCAACAGATTGCACAGGTAAAAAAATTGTGCCTGCCTGCCAAACTTTATCATAAAGACCGGAAGCACGCAAATTGTTTATATAAATCGCATCAGCTTCCTGTAAAATTGCAACTTTCTCAGGCGTAACCTCGCCTAATATCCTGATAGCCAGTCCGGGACCTGGGAAAGGGTGGCGGCCTAAAATGTTAGGATCAATATTTAAAGCTTTACCAACGCGGCGTACTTCGTCTTTAAATAGTGTATTTAAAGGCTCAACTACCTTCAATTTCATAAAATCAGGCAAACCGCCCACGTTATGGTGCGATTTGATGGTAGCTGACGGTCCTTTCACTGATAGCGACTCGATCACATCAGGATAGATAGTTCCTTGTCCCAGCCATTTAACGTCTTGCACCTCATGAGCCGCATCGTCAAATACTTCAATAAACGCACGGCCAATTGCCTTACGTTTCTTTTCAGGATCGCTTATACCTTGCAGGGCATCGTAAAAGCGCTGTTTAGCGTCAATCCCTTTTATATTAAGGCCCATGTGCTGGTAAGAATCCAATACCGATTGGTACTCATCTTTACGCAGCAACCCATTATCAACAAAAATACAATGCAGGTTTTTGCCGATGGCCTGGTGAAGCAGTACTGCCGCTACAGAGGAATCGACACCGCCTGAAAGACCAAGGACAACTTTATCATTACCTAATTTTTCGCGCAGACCGGCAATAGTGGTTTCTATGAATGAATCTGAGGTCCAATCCTGTGAGCAGCCGCAAATGTCAACCAAAAAGTTTTCTAATAACTGCCTGCCGTCAATACTGTGCGTAACCTCCGGGTGAAACTGTATGCCGTACGTATGTGTTCCGCTTATTTGGTAAGCAGCCACACGAACGCTGTCTGTACTGGCAATTACCTCGAAGTTATCGGCAATTTTAGCTATGGTATCGCCATGCGACATCCAAACCTGCGAACCGGGAAAGATCTGTTTGAATAGCGGATTCGCCTTCTCTATATAATGTAAATGCGCCCGGCCATACTCGCGTGTGCTTGAAGGTAAAACCTCGCCGCCGTTAAAATGAGCAAGATACTGCGCACCGTAGCAAACCGCTAAAATGGGCAACTGACCATGATACTTTGCAAAATCAAAGTGCAGCGCATCGTCCTGGCGTACCGAATAGGGGCTGCCCGAAAGGATGATACCTTTGGTATTGTCGTCAATTTCAGGAATGTGGTTAAAGGGGTGAATCTCGCAGTAGATATTGAGTTCTCTGACGCGGCGTGCTATTAGCTGTGTAAATTGAGAGCCGAAGTCAAGAATGAGGATTTTTTCTTGCATGGGCAAAGATAGGATTTTTTGGGGATTTCGGATTTCGAATTTTCGAATTCGGAATTAAAATAATTGGGAAAATAGCGATGGGTTTCAAACGCGTCCTATTTTCCCAATTGCCATTTTTTATTACCTTTGCTACCCATTAAAAATAAAGAAAAAGCTACATCACACTATGAGCAAAGCAATTATAAAAACTGAAAAAGGCGATATGACAGTTGAGTTTTACGATACTGACGCGCCAAACACAGTGGCTAATTTTAAAAAACTGGCTAAGGAAGGATTTTACAATGGATTGGCCTTTCACCGTGTTATCCCTAACTTTATGATACAAGGCGGATGTCCGTTTTCTAAAGATGCTGCTACCGCTTATCGCGCAGGCAGTGGCGGTCCGGGTTATCATATAGATTGTGAGCTTACCGGCGAATTACAGCATCATGATCGTGGTGTGCTTTCAATGGCACATGCAGGCCGCAACACAGGAGGTTCTCAGTTCTTTATTTGCCACAGCCGCAACAATACTGCACACTTAGACAGAAATCATACTTGCTTCGGTAAAGTTGTTGAGAATATTGATGTTGTTGACGATATCAGACAGGGAGATAAAATAACCAGTATTGAAATTATAGAAGAATAAACTAAGCGTATGAATTTACAGGCAATAGTAGCGGTATCGGGCAAGCCGGGATTGTGGAAAGCATTGGTTCAAAATAAAAGCGGTTTTATTTTGGAGAGCCTTGATGCGCAAAAAACAAAAATGGTAGCCAATCTTGCAACCGCTAAAATGGCGGCGCTTGATGAGATAACTGTTTTTGGTGAGGATGACGACATTAAACTAACTGAAATATTCGAGCGGATGAAAACCGCCGGGTCAGTACCGGAAACTAAAGCCGATGGAAACACCTTAAGGAAGTTTTTCAGGGAAGTAGCCCCGGATCATGATGAGGAAAGGGTTTACTCATCGGATATAAAGAAGATAATTACCTGGTATAACATACTTAAAGATCTACCTTTGTTTAATGAAGAGGCACAGCAACCTGTGACTGAGGAAGCGGTAGTTGAAGAAACACCGGTTGCCGAAGTTGCCGCTGAGACTGAAACCCCCGCCAAAGCAAAAGCACCAAAAGCGAAAAAGGCTCCGGCCAAAAAAGCATAAGATCAAAAAATCTGTAAATAAAAAAACCTCTGATTTTGTCGGAGGTTTTTTTATTTATAAGGCTTTTGTAAAGCTTAGCAGTCTTGCTGCTTACACTTTTCGTCTACAAACTCAGGTTCAAAAGTACTGTGGCTTATATTGAGGTGCTGCAGGCGATGGCGAAGGTCATACTTTATGGCATCAAAAGCCTGCAAATTACTGGGTGATACTACCACGTGTGCAGTAAGAGCATTTTCCGTCGTACTTATTGCCCAAATATGAATGTGATGCACATCAACCACATCCGGGTTTTTAAGCAACTCTGTTTTGATTTTTTCCAAGTCTATTTCGCGGGGCACACCGTCCATTTCCAGACGTAGGCTATCTTTAAATAAGCCCCATGTTCCGCGGAGAATAATCACCCCTATGATAATACTCACCGCGCTATCTATCCACCACAAGCCTGTTATCCATATTATAATACCTGATATCACTACACCTAACGATACCAGCGCATCAACAGCCATGTGCATGTAAGCGCCCTTAATATTCAGATCTTTGTCTTTATCCTTTACAAATAGCCACGCGGTAAATCCGTTAATGGCAATACCCACTAATGCTATCCAGGCCATTGCTTCGCCTGACACCGGTTCCGGGTGCATAAAACGGATAATGGCCTCATAAAAGATCACTAAAACCGTTGCCACTAAAATAAAGGCGTTAAAAAACGAAACCAGTATAGTAGCACGCTTATAACCATAAGTATAAAGCTTAGTTGCACCTATTTTGGCCATTTTAAAAGCCAGCAATGCCAAAGCCAAACTTGCAACGTCGCTTAAATTATGGCCCGCGTCGGTAAGCAGTGATAATGATCCGGTGATAAAACCTGCAACAGCCTCCACTACAACAAAAGCCGAATTAAGTATTATACCCCAAATGAACACCTTGTTTATATGATCAAGCTTTGGGGCGTGATCGTGGTGATGATGGTGGGAATGATCGTGACTCATGTTAAAATTATATCTCCCTGGCTCTTACCTTTACCGCCGGATTACCTTGATAAACACTATACGGTTCAAGATTTTTAGTTGCTACTGATCCACTTGTAAGTACTGTATGCGACCCAACAGTGATTCCCTGGTTTACAATTGCTTTTGCGCCAATCCAAACGCCATCTTCAAGGGTGATATTGCCAGTTATTAAATTGAAAGTGGTCTTTTTATAATTATGGCTTCCGGTTAGCAAAAGTGCTCCTTGCGATATGCACACGTTAGAACCAATTGTTACCATTACCAAATTGTCTATCCAAACCTCTTCGCCTATCCAAACATAGTCGGCTATAGTAAGTAACCAAGGATATTTAATATTTACGCAGGGCTTTATTTCAACTGCTTTGCCAATCTTCGCACCAAATAAACCTAACAGAAAATTTTTAAAGCCATAAAAAGGAAACAAACTGCTTTTAAACACTATCGCATTTACATAGTACCAAAGTACGCGTTTCAGCATAGTACCACCAGGGTGGTATGGCGAATTGTTATAAGCAGAAAGATCAGTTTTTTGCATGCTTTTTTCTATCGTCGGCAGTTACCCAAAAATAAAGGGCTACGCCGATAATTGTATATATAATTGTATTAAATATAAAATGATGGTCAACCACGGCCTGAAACTTTGCATCCCAAAATATTGCAACTAAAGCCATTCTGATAACATTTAGTGTCTGGATAATTAATAGCCCCCCCAAAAGAAAAGACAATTTCTTTTTAAATGGTTTAGGATATGCCAACACAAATGCAGAAAAAAAGCACATCACACCTATTCCGAGGCAATCATAAGCCATGCGAACTATTCCTCGACCAACCGTTAGTAAATCGTAGTCATTTGTGATGTTCTCAAAACCAAAACAACGTAGCAAAACAGATGTGCAGAAAAGTAGCGCATGCCTAATCCATTTTATGTAATTAAAATTGTCGGCAATTACACTTATATAATTTTTTGATAATGGGCTGGTTATACTCAAAAAACCTATATTAAAATAATAGGTTACAAGAAAGAGGGTTAAGAAAACAAGAGAAAATTTTACAGCCTTACTTTTTAACATCGTGTTGCTGTTTAAGTAACTCATCAATTTTTATATCAACAACCAGCCTAAACCAGAAGCTCTGTAAAAAATGATAGATTATACCGGTCCGCCCATCCAAAAAACCAAGTTGAAATATCATCCGTTGGGTGAGATATAGCATAGGGCGCACATATCTGGGCAGTTTCCACCAAATTTGTTTTCTCCATGCCGTTCGCTCGTCGGGCGAGCCAAAAAAGTGGGGTTTTACAGTTTGGTTTCGCATTGAACGCATGCGTTCCACTTCTTCGTGCGCCACCAGGTCGCTGTATCTATTATGTTTATCCAGCCAAAAGCTTATCTTATTTTCCTTGAAATTCTCCTCCAAAATGCCGCCATCTTTCCAAATTACTGTGCTTCCTGGTACAACAAACCTATGATCCATATTTTCATTCAGGTCTGAATAACCAACCCCATATCTGAACATTTTGAGCTGGAAAAAAGGATAATAACCGCCGTGTTTTATCCATTGACCCTTAAAAACATACTTTCTGTTAAAGTATATGCCATCAATATTTGGGTACTCTTCTACATTAAAGTTTTGAAGTTTTTGTTTCAAATCGTCAGTAACCATTTGATCGGCATCAAGACAAATAACCCAGGGAGTTTGTACAGAAAAGATTTTGAGCGCCTGATGCCACTGTTGGGGGTGGTTAATGAATTGATGCTTCGCTGTTTGAGCGCCATATAGTTCGGCAATTGCAAGTGTACCATCTGTACTGCCGGAATCCAGAATAAAAACAGGTGCGTTTAAACCTGTAATTGATTGGAGCAAACGCTGCAAATGCATTTCTTCATTATAAGTTAAAATGATAAATGAAAAGGGGGCGTTCAATATATTAAACTTTGGTATTCGAAAGTAAGCTTTCCATTGCTTATATCAATTTGTTGAGATGATTTTTCGATACATCGCCTCATAGCGATCCAATAAAACCTCATCGCTGAAATGAGTC
>CAMLFI010000101.1 GCA_946479225.1 uncultured Mucilaginibacter sp.
TGCTGTTCCCGGCGGCCAAGAAGAAGAAGCAGAAGACCTGATTTTCGGCTTCTCGAGCACACGATTAGGTGTTCCAAAAAATATAAAGGGTATAAAAATCTGAAAATAGACTGACGGCATTAAAGTGTTCATTATCAGTGATTTGATATTTCGACGTGGAACAGTTTGGAACACTTTGAAACTACTTATAAGTCAGTAAACTTAGCTGTAAATTAGCATTATGTATTTGATTATCAGAGCATTGTTGGCAAATTCCACTTCTTCGCGTTTTTGGAACAGTTTGGAACACTTTTTTTGAGCAGTTGGAACACCGGGCAGTAAGGTGTTTAACTGAACAGCATCTCAATTATTTTGTGCGGTTACTGACCAAATCAACACCCTGCATATACGAGCTCCCCACAGGCAGCACCGCGCCGTTTACATTGATCTGATGCCGTTCTATTTTCTCAATTTTATTATGGGCCGCTATAAACGACCGATGTATGCGAATAAACCGGTCGGCGGGCAGCAAAGCCTCGGCCTCGGTTATTGTCATGCGCGATAGTACCGTGTTGTCCGTTAAAACAAAATTGACGTAGTTGCCGGTAGCTTCCAGGTAGCAGATCTCATCAAAATTGACACGCACCTGCTCATAACCTGTTTTAACAAACAGGTAATTCTTTTTATCATTCACATTTTCGCGCAGTAAAAACAACTCGTTGGCTTTGTTGCAGGCCTTGGTAAAGCGGGCGAGCGAAAAGGGCTTAAGCAGATAATCCACCGCGTCTAACTCAAAGCTTTCCACCGCGTGCTCAGAGTAGGCCGTGGTAAATATTACCATCGGTTTTTTATTCAGGCAGCGCATCAGTTCCATACCGCTTATATCGGGCATTTTTATATCTAAAAACAACAGGTCAATAGGTTGCTGCTGCAAATATGCCATCGCCTTAAAAGCATCGGTAAAGCTGCTCTTCAGGTCAATAAAGGGCACCTTGTCGGCGTGAGATCGCACTACCTCCAACGCTAAGGGTTCATCATCTATGGCTATTGCGGTGAGCATATCATAATTAATTAAACGTCATGCCGAACTTGTTTCGGCATCCCACAAGCTAAGCATGCGTTCATTCATATTGAGGTGCCGAAACAAGTTCGGCATGACTGTAAGGTTTATATAATTTAAAGTTCTATCGTTAAATGTATAAAATTATTTATTCAAAGCCATTTCCAAATCTTTGTAAAGCGCTTCGCCATCGCTGGGCCTTTTAGCATCTTTATTAACCACATTACCCAGCCTGTCAAATATAGCATAGGTAGGGTAAAGCCTCGGCACATCTTTGGTATGCAGCAGGTTCTCCCATATTTTTTCAATCTGCTTACTGTTCATACGCACATGGTAACCGGTCATGTCGTTTAGTCTTGCAAATTCCTTCCATTTCAGATCATCGTTATAACTTTCGTAATCCATTTCAAGGTATAAGAAAACCACATCCTTGCCTTTAAAGCGCTCTTTAAGCGGGGCGGAATGATTGATGGTCTCCTGCATACACGGTCCACACCAGGTACCCCAAAAATCCAGATAAACTATTTTGCCTTTATAGGGCGCAACCAATTGTGCTACAGTTGTTATCTGATCGGCATTGCTTAAAAAAACAATATTCTTATTTTTTTCGGCGTCAGTTAACTCTTTTTCTAACTGTTTAACTTTGATGTCGACGGGTTTTAGCCATGTACTGTTAGGATAATTCGCAGCCAGATCTGCCATAAGTCCCTTTGCAAACTTAAGGTCCTTGGCAGCGCTATAATGTAAAACCATATTGGCCGTCAATTTTTCGTGAGCATACGCAGGCAATTGGTTTTTAGCCAGCAATACAACCAAATATTCTTCGCCAAAGCTTTTTGTAAGTTTTTTAACTGTATCAACCGGCATACTGGTAACCTGCTGAATAAATGTTGCTATTTTAGAAGGGTCAACGCGTATTTCTAAGCCTGTTTTTATAAAATGTCTTAAAGCGTACTGGTGCAGGTAGCTATTAGCATTGGGGCTGTTTTTTAATTGTGTTATTGTAGGTAATTTAATAACGCTGTTAATAGCATTGGCATCATCAAAGTTTTTTAAAGTCGCTTTCCTGGTAGTTCTCACAACGTTCATACTATACTCTAATAACCGGTTGGCGTAATAGTAGGTAAGTTCAGTTCCTAATAAGTCTTTTTTTGCTTCTGATATTTTTAGTGCCCCAAGGGTTTTTAATGAAGTCTGCAATTCAAGCTTAACTGCCGGTAGCATTACATTTATAAGCGAGTCTGGCGACCATTTTTTATATTCCTGCAAGCGGTTTATTGATAAGGTTGAATCATTAAGCGCAGTGGCAAGCATCCATTTAATTAACGGGTTTGTGGGCGATGTTACTTTGCCATTGCTTATTTTAATTGATACGGGTTTACCTGGCGATAGCAGTAAATAATGCTTTATTCCATTGTAATGTAAAACCATAAATTGTTGCTGCTTTTGCTTTACATTAAATTTAAAATCCCCTTTGTTATCTACACGACTGCGCATAGGTATATCATGCCGAAGTGTTCCCTTGTAAGAATCGTCAAAAGGATAATATAATTCGGCGTAACCGGCTTTTTGGGCAGCTGTTATAGTGCCGGTAAGCTGTAGCTGGCCCATGCCTAATTTTACAAAGGCCAGTAGTGATAAGGTTAGGAATAATTTTTTCATGTTTTTTAATTTTATGACAACAAGGTACCTGCAAGGGCATTAATGCTCAAGCAATTGGGATGAAATGCGGATTTAGTGGGATAGAAAATGGAGCCTTACAGCTGCACCGTTAAATGCACGAAGAACTCTTTGGTTGTCTCGCGGATCATTAACTCGTGCCTGTTGGGGTACAGCAATTGCAGCCGCTGTTTTACATTCGCTAAACCAATACCGGCATGATTCTTTTCAGGATCGATGCCTGGTTTAGGGTGAACGCTGTTGTGTACATCAAAAAACAGCTTTAACCCTTCGGTATGCAGCGTTATTTTTATGTGCGAAGGCTCACGCAAACTAATGCCATGCTTAAATGCGTTTTCTACAAAAGGTATCAGTAGCATGGGGGCAATTTGTAGTCCGTTTACTGATTCCTCAATTTCTGTTTGGATCACAATTTCCGGCGATGCATGTGTACGCAGTTTTTGCAGGTCTATGTAGTTCTTCAAATAATCCACCTCGCGCATCAGGGGTATTTTTTCCTGTACATTCTCATGCAGCATAAAGCGCATCATATCCCCCAGTTTTTGTATACCCTCGCCGGTTCGCTCGGCGTTTTCTTGTATGGATGTGCCGTAAAGGGTATTCAAAGCGTTAAACAGAAAATGCGGATTTATTTGTGAGCGTAAAAAATCAAGGTTGGCAGACGATTGGCCCAAGGCAGTTTTTAACCCGGTTATCTCCATGTTTCTTGATAAGCGGTAATTGTAGATGATCCAGGTTGCCGGTGCGACAATAAACACCTGAAATGTGCTATAAGCCAATACAGCCACCGAGAACCCGTCGACATTATGGTTTACCACTACTGCATAAATAAAAAGGACTGCTAAGCCAATAACTATAGCAATTAACAAAACACGCATCAGGTAATTAGTAAAGCCTTTATTTTGACTTTTTACCAGGGGAATGAGTCTTAACGAAAGATAAGCATAGATAGGGATTACGGGCAGTGCCAGAACGGCAGGGCCCTGAATTAGTATTGCTATTACAATCCATACGCCAAATGCCCAGTAACAATCGCGCCATATTGGTCCCCGGCTTCTCAGCCCGTCTGACGCGAAAACTACCTGCTTTTTATATTTTAAGTAAGTGTAAAGACCGTAAAGTCCTGTTATCCAAGTTACATTTATTACACTTTCCCAAAACATACGAAAGCCCGGGCTTGTGTACAAAACGGTATTGTCTGCCTGGCGCTCATAAAAAAGCCAGTATTTTATCCATATTCCCGACCATGTCCAAACACCCAATAATACCGCGCCCAAAATGGCGCTAAATATAATGTTGGTTGCCACGTCAACCTGTTCTGCCAATTTTTTAATGATAAAAAAATGCATCAATACATATACACCATACAGGGAAATGTACCTGAACAGCCAGGGCAAAAAATGATTTTCCATGTAGGATAGCTTTAACCCACGATCTTCAAATCCCATCACCTGGATAAAATCCAGACCACGGTTATTTGCTGCTCCGTTTATAAGCCCTAATACAGAAACAATGAATATTCCGGTAACTATCTTAAATTCGTTTTTATTATACTTATCAATATCAAAAGTATTTTCCATTGTAATTCGGTTTAAATATGCTGCAAGGTAAGCAGCCTGTTAACATTTGCTAAACAGCTGGGATGAAAACGCAAAACCGTGGGATGAATTTGAAAAAGAGTAATTAGACAGTTAAAACATTTATGTTCAATTTAACAAGAATAGCCCCCACGCCCAGCGGGTATCTTCATTTAGGAAATGCCTATTCGTTTGCGCTTACTGCCGATATCGCCCATAAAGCCGGCGCTGAAATTTTATTGCGGATAGACGATCTTGACCAGGAAAGGGCGGATATAAATTATGTGAGCGATGTTTTTGATACACTTAGCTTTTTAGGTATCCGCTGGCAACAGGGGCCACGTAATGCTGATGAATATAAGAGCGGATGGTCACAACTGTTAAGACTTGATACATATCAACCCGCTTTGGATAAGTTAGCACAAAGTGAGGCGGTTTTTGCCTGCACATGTTCGCGTAAGCAATTACAAACACCGGGTTACGTGTGTACCTGCGTCAATAAAAACATACCGCTTGAAACGCCGGATGTTGCCTGGCGATTAATTACCGATACCAGGGGGCTTCGTATCAATACACTTGCCGATGGCGTTGTCAATCTTCCGTTGCCTGCGCACATGGAAAACTTTATCGTGCGTAAAAAAGACGGTTACCCCGCTTATCAGTTAACGTCATTGATGGATGACGTCCATTTTGGTGTGGATCTGATCGTTCGCGGCGAGGACCTTTGGCCCTCCACAATAGCCCAACATTACCTGGCGTCTGTATTAAATATAACTTCTTTTAGCCAAAGCACCTTTCATCACCATAAATTACTAATGGGCGATAGCGAAAGCAAGTTATCCAAATCGGCGGGGGCTACTTCCATTCAATATCTGCGTAAACAAGGCTTCTCCGCTTCTGATATCTATGCTCAAATCGGCCGGATGTTACTATCTGAAAAGGAACGCTCGCAATGGAGCGATATATCACGCAAATTTAAAAACCACACATTCTAATAGTTTTGCATCAACCATCTGTAATATTTACGCTTCTGCTTTAAATGGTTAAAAGGTTTTTAACTACTTTTGTGCCATGATAGAATTGCCGGTAGTTCCCGCTAATCAACAAACACGCAAGCCCGACTGGCTTAGAGTAAAGCTCCCTACAGGTAAGGAATATGCTCATGTGCGCAGTTTGGTTGATGATCATAAATTACATACTATCTGCGAAAGCGGCAATTGCCCCAATATGGGCGAATGCTGGGGTGCCGGTACCGCCACCTTTATGATATTGGGTAACATCTGTACCCGCTCCTGCTCTTTTTGCGCGGTGGCAACAGGCAGGCCGCTGGCAGTAGATACCGACGAACCCAACCGCGTTGCTAATTCGGTTAAGCTAATGCAGGTAAAGCATTGCGTTATCACGTCAGTTGACCGCGACGATCTAAAAGACGGAGGGTCAACCATTTGGGCAGAAACTATCAACGCTATCCGCAGGGAAAGCCCTGATACTACACTGGAAACTTTACTGCCCGACTTTAGAGGGATTTGGGATAACCTGGCGCGTGTGTTAGCAACCAGGCCCGAAGTAGTATCGCACAATCTGGAAACAGTAAGGCGCCTTACCCGCGAAGTGCGCATACAAGCAAAATATGATCGTAGTCTGGAAGCTTTAAGGCATATATCAGAGGCCGGTTTGCGTACAAAATCAGGCATAATGCTGGGTTTGGGCGAAACAGAGGCAGACGTTTTGGAGGCTATGGACGATCTGCTTACTGCAGGTGTACAAATTTTAACATTAGGTCAATATTTACAACCAACACGCAGTCATCACCCCGTTGTTGATTGGATCCATCCCGATCAATTTGCCTTTTATAAAGAAATTGGGTTAAGCAAAGGTTTCAGATATGTGGAGAGCGGACCACTTGTGCGCTCATCATATCACGCTGAAAAACACTTGTTTGAAATCTGATATTTCCTTTCTATATTCACCCCGTTGAGTAAAAAAAACAAAATATCCCTTTCAGAGGAAGACCTGGTTTTAGCCCTGCGAAACCGCGAAAAAATTGCTGTTGAGGCATTGTACGATATGTACTCGGCTTCTCTGTTTGGCGTTATCTCGCGTATAATTACCGATACCCCTACGGCCGAAGATGTTTTACAGGAAACCTTTGTAAAGATATGGCACTCCTTTGCCGCGTACAGTCCTGAGAAGGGCCGTCTTTTTACATGGATGGTAAATATTGCGCGTAATCTGTCTATAGATAAACTGCGCTCTAAGGATTATAAAAACCAGAATAAAAACCAGGAGATAGAAAATAACGTAACTTTTATTGACGAACAGCGCAATACGGTTTACAAACCTGAGCTGCTTGGAATAAAAGAAATGGTGCAAACATTGAAACCGGAACAGCAGGTAATACTTGACCTGGTTTATTTTAAAGGATACACCCACGTGGAGGTGGCAGAAGAATTAGGCATACCGTTAGGCACCATAAAAACCCGCTTAAGGATGGCCATAATTGAGCTAAGAAAGCACTTTAATTAACGCTTAGTTGGACGACATAAAAGCATATATTGAATCCGGAATACTTGAGTTGTATGCTTTGGGAGATGGAAACCCCGAAGAACGCGCACAGGTAGAACAAATGTGTGCTGCTCATCCGGCAGTAAAGGCAGAGTTGCGCGACATAGAAAACGCTCTGGAGAAATATGCGCATGTAAATGCCATCCAACCCGCGGAGAGTAATCAAAGTAAGATCTTTAACAGTGTGCTTACCAACTTTGCCGACGATAGCACATTCCGCTCAAAGTATACTGACACTGAGGCGAAAATAGTTTCACTTCCTGAACGCAGTTCCGGCAATTTTTATAAGTACGCGTTTGCCGCCAGCGTTACCTTGCTAATCGGTAGTCTGGCCGTTATTTATAGTATATATAACAAGCTGCAGCAAAGTCATCAACAGTTAATTGTAGCCAACTCGCAAAACACAAAGTTCAGCAAAACCATAAATTATATGGATGAAGAGCTTGATGTGTTTAGAGATACTACCTTTAAGTTACTTAAGCTAAAAGGCACAGCCAAAATGCCTTCCGCGCAAATGACGGTGGCCTGGAGCCCTGTTAAAAAGAAGGTAATGATAGACATGGCCGGCATGCAACTGCCCGGTAATGACCAGGCGCATCAGTATCAATTGTGGGCCATTGTAAACGGCAAGCCTGTTGATTTGGGTTTATTTGATAAAACCGCGACAGATTCAGTTGATATGAAAAACATGAAGTCGGTTGAAAACGCTGTAGCTTTTGCCGTAACCCTTGAACCGCGCGGCGGTAGTGTTAACCCAACCATGAGCGAAATGGTGGTTATCGGTCAGTTCTGATCTGCGGTTTTTTAATTAAAAATTTCCTGATTTTATTTGTTTTCGATGAAAAAATGTCGAAAAAACTCATTTTACTTGTCATTTAAGCGCTTCATATGTTTGTGTCAGGCTTAAAACATGTGCAAATTGTTAAAAATGATTGCTTTATAGCATTTTTTTAAAAAAAGTTATCCTTTACTGTAACGAAACGCATTTAAATACTGTCTTATAGATATACCAGTTAAGAGTATTAGTTCTTTATAAGATCAGTTAATATGTTTAGAAAAACGGATGTGTGATACTCGCAACCGTTTTTTTTATGCCAACAATTTTGCCATTGTTACCGGCAACCTCGATGTTACCTGGCTAGGCAATACAACATTCGCTCGATTGGGTATGGCCAGTT
>CAMLFI010000102.1 GCA_946479225.1 uncultured Mucilaginibacter sp.
AACCACTTTTTTGTCGTACGAATATGCTTTACCAAAGCTCATGTTTATAACACGCGCCCCATTGGCAGCGGCGTAACGTATAGCGTTGGCCACATCTTTGTCGCGTTCATCGCCGTTAGGTACGGTTCTAACACCCATTACCCTAACATCATCAGCGACACCCTGGATGCCTATTCCGTTCGTCCTGTTGGCACCAATAATACCTGATACGTGCGAGCCGTGATCGGCATTAGGGCCGGTTATATCTGAGCTGCCGTAAAAACGCTCGGCGCTATTGGCGTAATTGTCGCCAACTATGTTGCGCGGATCAAAATCAAGATTATAATTATATTCTAATTGCTCTTTATAATGGTCCAATGCAGGCGTTACCTCTTTCTCTATAAAATCACTTACGTTTTTATATTCCGGTAATGCGGCAAGCAACGATTTTTGCACACGTGCTTCGCGGGTGTTTTTAGCCTGATATTTAACCAGTTCATCAGCCGTCGGATCTTTTTTTCCTATTGCTGCCAGGATATCATCTAATGCAACCTTAAAGTTGTTTACGCTGGTTAAAGATCTCCTTGCGGCAGTTACATCCTTATTAAAATCGGCTCTTAGTTTTTGATACTCAGTAAAAGCAGCAACATCTGCACCTGTCAATTTATTTGTGTCTAATGCTGCAAACTTTGCTTTGTAACTGCGCAACAGCCGGGTTATCTCCAGGTTGTCGTAATTTACATTGCCTTTAGCCGACCCGATAAAATTCCAGCCATGCACATCATCAGCATAACCATTTTTATCGTTATCTATTTTATCGCCAATCTTCTCTTTTGGGTTAATCCATAGCACATCCTTCAGATCCTCGTGCGCGGTATCTACCCCGCCGTCTATCACCGCCACCAATACAGTGGTGTGTTTCTTGCCTTTCAGCAGTTCGTTATAAGCTCTTTCGGTGCTGATACCAAAGGCCGAGTCGGTTTTAAAGTCGAGGTTTTGCCAGCCTGATACGGGCTTTTTAGTTTCCTGTGCTGATGTAAACAGCGGTATGCACAAACATATGGCGAGTACTAATTTTTTGATCACTCTCATCTTTTTCATTTAAATATATTCAGTTAATGTATTAATTATTGCGTTTGCGCCTGTTACAACGGGATATTTCCGTGTTTCTTGCGTGGGTTATTCACCACTTTGTTTTCCAGCATTTTAAAAGCATGTATCAATTTAAGTCTTGTTTCAGCAGGTTCAATAACTTCGTCAATAAAACCACGCTCGGCTGCCCTATATGGGTTGGCAAAGGTTTCTGAGTACAGCTGCTCTTTTTCTCTCCACTTCGACTCCGGGTCGGCCGCCGCGTTTATTTCTCTTTTAAAAATAATTTCGGCCGCACCTTTTGCCCCCATCACGGCTATCTCTGCAGTGGGCCATGCGTAATTCATATCCGCGCCAATATGTTTAGAGTTCATTACATCATAAGCACCGCCATATGCTTTGCGTAAAATAACAGTAACCCGCGGTACTGTGGCCTCGCAAAAAGCATAAAGCAACTTGGCACCGTGGGTGATAATGGCGTTCCATTCCTGATCTGTGCCCGGCAAAAAGCCCGGTACATCTTCAAAAACCAGCAAGGGGATATTAAAGCTATCGCAAAAACGTACAAATCGTGCTCCTTTTACAGATGCATGCCTATCTAACACTCCCGCCAAAAAAGCAGGCTGATTGGCAACTACACCTATGCTACGGCCGGCCAGGCGTGCAAACCCAACCACTAAATTCTCAGCAAAATCCTTATGTATCTCTAAAAAACTATCCGCATCAATTACGTAGCTTATTACCTCGCGTACGTCATAGGGTTGAGAAACTGCCTCGGGCAGCAGATCGGCCAATTCAGTGCGTAATTCATTTTGCGGCTCGTACGGTAGAGACGGCGCCATGCTTTCGCAATTTTGCGGCATGTATGATAATAGTTTTTTTACGTGTTGGATAGCGTCTATCTCGTTAGCACAGGCAAAATGTGTTACGCCCGATTTACTTGCATGAGTATTGGCCCCGCCTAATTCTTCGGATGTAACCACCTCGTGCGTAACAGTTTTCACCACGCTAGGGCCGGTAACAAACATATAAGAGGTATGCTCAACCATCAAAATAAAGTCGGTAATAGCGGGCGAATAAACAGCGCCCCCTGCGCAGGGGCCCATAATGGCCGAAATTTGCGGCACCACGCCTGATGCCATAGTATTACGATAAAATATATCGGCGTAACCGCCCAATGATACCACGCCCTCCTGTATACGTGCCCCGCCCGAATCATTCAAGCCTATTACCGGCGCGCCATTTTTAAGCGCCATATCCATTATTTTGCATATTTTCTCGGCATGCGTCTCAGAGAGTGAGCCGCCGAAAACAGTAAAATCCTGCGAAAACACATAAACCAAACGGCCGTTAATGGTACCATATCCTGTAATCACTCCATCGCCGGGATACTTTTCGTTTTCCATGCCAAAATCTACAGAGCGATGCGTAACCAGCATCCCTATCTCCTGGAATGAGCCTTCGTCCATTAAAAAGTGCAATCTTTCTCTTGCGGTTAGTTTTCCTTTTTTATGCTGACTTTCAACCCGGGCCTGTCCTCCGCCCGCTAACGCTTCGCGGCGCTTTTGGTTTAACTGCTTTATTTTGTTATTCACTATAGCTCTGCGTTATGTGTAATGCTAAAAATAGCAATTATGATTGTTAATAATAAACCTTAGGCACAAACGTTTTAAGCAGATTGCACCTGTTTTTATCAAAAAAATATCAACTAATTTTAAAAATAGATGTTTACACAAACGATTTACAATGTGCCGAAGCAGATTTTTATATATTTGTAGCGAATGAACAACCGGAATAAAAGAACTTTTGCAAGTTTGCTGTTTATTGTCGTCTTTTCTACAAAGATGATAATATCGGTTATTCCTATATTTTCCATGCTTGATGCCAAAGTAGTGGCATCAGTAATTATGCAGTTGGAGCAAGAGACCAAAGGCGAAAAAGACAGTGCGGACAAAGATTCCTTTAAAGAGAAAAAAAGCTTTGACGAGCACATTTATAGCTTCTTTGATTACAAACCCTTATTAATTGAAACCAACCGTTTACATAATAAGGAAAAGGCTTTAGCCATCAGATTATATCATAAGGTAGTTCCTACCCCCCCTCCAAACGTTTAGTTAAATTAAGCCGGGCATTCTCCCGGCTTGTACGGCTATTTCTTAAAATTTAACTAAAACATTGTTATGCAATCACAGCAGAATGGAGGCATTGTTGGCTTCCTTAATATAAAAAAATATTTTCTTCCCAAAAATCTTAAAAAGGATATCCCCTCAAGTATAGTGGTTTTCCTTGTAGCGCTGCCTTTATGTTTAGGTATTGCGCTTGCATCAGGCGCGCCATTATTCGCGGGCTTAATTACCGGTATTGTTGGCGGTATAGTAGTAGGCATGGTAAGCGGTTCGCAGCTTAGCGTTGCGGGGCCCGCGGCCGGGTTAACCGTAATTGTTTTAAATGCTATTACAGGCTTAGGTTCTTATGAGACCTTCCTGCTGGCCGTTTTCCTGGCCGGGGTTATGCAAATCATATTCGGCTTAATAAAGGCAGGTACTATAGCTAATTACTTCCCTTCATCAGTAATTGAAGGTATGCTGGCCGCTATTGGGATCATTCTTATAATGAAACAGTTTCCGCACGCGGTAGGTTATGATGCCGATTTTGAAGGAGACGAAGGCTTTGCTCAAACAGATCAGCATAATACCTTTTCGGAAATAATGGTAGCGCTATCAAAAATTAACTATGGCGCTGTTATAATTACAATGGTATCAATAGCCATATTAATTTACTGGCCCAAGGTAAAAAAGCTGGCCCTGGTACCTGCTCCGCTGTTGGTTGTGGTGTTAGGTATTATTTTAGGATTGGTTTTTAACGGTACCGACCTTGGGCTGCGCGAAAAGCAGATGGTAAACATACCTGTTGTAAAAAGCATGGGCGAATTTTTCGGCCTCTTCAGATCGCCGGATTTTACCCAAATAGGCAGGATGGATGTGTTTTTGATGGCAGTAACGTTTGCTGTAGTAGCAAGTTTAGAAACGCTGCTGAGTTTGGAGGCGGTTGATAAGATAGACCCTATAAAAAGAGTATCGCCCACTAATCGTGAATTACTGGCACAAGGTACAGGTAATATAGTGAGCGCTATGTTAGGCGGACTGCCCATGACAGCTGTTATTGTACGGTCATCGGCAAACGTTAACGCGGGTGCACGTACAAAGGTTAGTGCCATAATTCACGGCTTTTTGCTATTGATATCATTACTAACCATACCCATGGTGCTTAATTTGATACCGCTTTCGTGCCTGGCAGCCATACTTTTAATGACCGGTTATAAACTGGCGCGCATTAGTTTATTTAAACACATGTGGCACAAGGGCCTGCCGCAATTTATCCCTTTTGTGGTAACCATTGTAGCGATTTATTTTACCGACCTGCTAAAAGGGGTTGGCATTGGTATGGTGGTAGCCATATTCTTCCTGCTGTTAACCAATTTGCGTAACTCGTATTTCTACCATATTGAAAGTAACGGAAAGAAAATACGTATCCGATTGGCAGAAGAAGTTTCATTTTTGAACAAGGCAGCCATACAGGTAACACTTACCAACATACCCAAAGAAACAGAGGTTATTGTAGACGGATCCGCGTCTAGATATATTGATCCGGATGTACTGGAGATCATCCATAACTTTAAACACAATGCCTATACCAAAGGCATTATTGTATCACTTGAACACATTAAAGACAGGTACGATGTACCCAAAATGAAGGACCTGTTAAACGAACTTAAATAAGATATAGAATGAAAAACGATAATAATAAAAATGGAGCGGACAGCTCAGAGAAATATAAATTGCAATTAGCCCGAACTGAAAGTTATGCCAAGCTGCTATCAGGCAATCGCGCATGGGTGGATAAACGCCTTCAGGAAGATCCTGAGTTTTTTAAAACCCTGGCAAAAGGTCAAAGCCCTGAAGTATTGTGGATAGGCTGCGCAGACAGCCGTGTACCCGCCAACGAAGTAACCGGCACTAAACCGGGCGAAGTATTTGTACACCGTAACATTGCCAATGTATGCGTGCATACAGATATGAACATGCTTAGCGTGTTGGACTATGCTGTGAACGTTTTAAAAGTAAAGCATGTTATTGTTGCGGGCCACTACGGTTGCGGCGGCGTAGCGGCCGCTTTAACCAACAAACAATTTGGTTTGATTGACAACTGGCTGCGCCATATTAAAGACGTATACCGCCTGCACAGCCACGAGCTTGATCGTATTACCGATCATGAACAAAAGGTTAACCGTTTAGTTGAGCTGAACGTAATGGAGCAGGCTTACAATCTTTGCAAAACAACCATTATACAAAACGCCTGGAAAGAGCGCGATGACCTTGCAGTACATGGCTGGATAGTAGATATCTCAACAGGTTTGATAAAGGATCTTGGTGTTAGTGCAAATGATCCGCATAAGCTGGGTTACGTGTACGAAGTGGAGGCAGACGCTGTTTTAGCTTAAGTAATTAATAATTCCTCACGGGGATAAGTCCCGGTATGCTGAAAGGCTACCGGGATTTTTTGTTCGGATAAAAAACGAGATAAACAAAAAAGCCCTGCTCAAATGAACAGGGCCTTTGTATTATAAAAGAGGAATAAATTATTCGCCTTTCTCTGCGTTTTCTTCATTTGCAGCAGGAGCTTCAGGAGTTTCATCTGCAGCAGGTGCAGCAGCTTCTTCAGCAACCGGTGTTTCTGCAACTTCTGCTTCAGGAGCTTCAGTTACTTCTTCAGCAACAGGAGCAACTGCAACGGGAGCAGCACCATCTGCTTTACCTTTACCACCACGACGACGTGTTGATTTTTTAGCAACTGCAGCATCACCTTTACCGTAAACAGTGTTATAATCTACTAATTCAATTATAGCCATCTCTGCGTTGTCACCTAAACGGTTTTCCATTTTGATGATACGGGTATAACCTCCCGGACGATCAGCAATTTTAGGAGCGATATCCCGGAACAGGATAGAAACAGCGTCTTTGTCTTGCAGGTAGCTAAATACTGTACGACGAGAGTGTGTAGTATCGTCTTTTGATTTTGTTAAAATAGGTTCTGCATAAACGCGTAAAGCTTTTGCTTTAGCTAATGTAGTTGTAATGCGCTTGTGTAAGATAAGCGAGGTAGCCATGTTAGCTAACATTGCCTTACGATGGCTGTTAGTGCGGCCCAGGTGGTTTACTTTTTTACCGTGTCTCATTGTTTTTTTGTTTGTGGCACGTGCATACCGTTGGGCGGCGTGTTATCGTCAAGCCCTCGGAATTACGCGGTTGTTTGTGTATTAGAATCAAGAGCCAAGAGTCAAGAACCAAGAAGTCTTATTTCTTGGCTCTTGATTCTTGACTCTAATAAATTATTCTTCGTCTAACTTAAATTTAGACAGGTTCATACCAAAAGATAGTCCTTTTGATTTAACCAGGTCTTGAATTTCTGTTAACGATTTTTTACCAAAGTTTCTGAATTTCAGCATGTCTGCAACGTCGTACGATACCAGGTCAGCCAGGCTGCGGATATCAGCTGCTTTTAAGCAGTTTAACGCGCGAACAGAAAGATCAAGATCAACCAATTCAGTTTTAAGGATCTTACGCATGTGTAAAATTTCCTCGTCAACTTCTTTAGTTTCTTCTTTAGCTTGTGCTTCCAACATCATGTTCTCGTCGCTGAATAGCATAAAGTGCTGGATCAAGATCTTAGCAGCCTCTTTAAGCGCGTCTTCAGGATGGATAGATCCATCAGTAGCAATATCCAAAACTAATTTTTCATAGTCGGTTTTTTGCTCAACACGATAGTTCTCGATGGTATACTTAACGTTCTTTATCGGAGTGTAGATGGAATCAATAGCAATTACGCCAACGTTCGCATCCGGGTTTTTATTCTCTTCGCTTGGTACGTAACCACGGCCTTTGTTGATAGTAAATTCAACTTCAAGCGTTACCGAAGAATCCATGTTACAGATAACCATATCAGGATTCAAAACAGTAAAGTTGTTTGAGAACTTGGTAATATCGCCGGCTTTGAAAGCATCCTGACCGTTAATGATCACGAAAACTTTCTCGCTGTCGCCAGAATCACCTGATTTTTTAAATCTAACTTGTTTAAGATTTAATATGATCTCGGTAACGTCTTCAACAACTCCTTTTATAGTTGAAAACTCATGCGTAACTCCTGAGAAACGTACAGAAGTAATAGCATAACCTTCAAGCGATGAAAGTAAGATACGACGCAGAGCATTACCAATGGTTACACCGAAGCCTGGTTCTAACGGACGAAATTCAAACGTACCCTCAAAATCAGTCGATTTCTGCATGATAACCTTGTCTGGTTTTTGAAATGCTAAAATTGCCATTTATATCCTTATTTATTGTTTGATTGATTTATTTAAACCACAAAAATGACCGTCAGAATATGCCGATCATTTTGTGTGTTGATATCGTTATTATTTAGAGTATAACTCGACGATAAGGTTCTCCTTGATGTTCTCAGGGATCTCATCGCGGTTTGGATAGTTAAGGAACTTGCCTGTTAAATTAGCAGCATCCCACTCAAACCAGCTATACTTGTTTATTCTTCTGCCAGCTACCGAAGTAGTGATGGCTTCTAAAGATTTTGATTTCTCACGAACTGCAATAACATCTCCGGCTTTAACCGCGTACGATGCAATGTTTACCACACCGCCGTTTACAGTAATGTGTTTGTGACCAACTAATTGGCGTGCGCCTGAGCGTGTTGGAGCAATACCTAAACGGAATACCACGTTATCTAAACGGGCTTCTAAAAACTTTAACAAGTTTTCGCCGGTGATGCCTTCTTTAGCAGAAGCACGGTGAAACAGGTTCTCGAACTGACGCTCTAATACACCGTAAGTGTATTTAACCTTTTGTTTCTCCATTA
>CAMLFI010000103.1 GCA_946479225.1 uncultured Mucilaginibacter sp.
AAAACCGCGATATCTCACATCTCATATCTCACATCTCATATCTAATTATTACTTTGCACCAATGCAGTTTAAACAGATAGTAGGGCAGGCGGCAATTAAGCAGCGTTTGGTTACTTCGGTTAACGAGAACCGGGTGAGCCATGCGCAATTGTTTTTGGGGCCGGAAGGCTCCGGAAGCCTGGCATTGGCCGTTGCGTATGCGCAGTATTTATGCTGTTTAGATAAACAAGGGGATGATTCCTGCGGCGAATGTTCATCGTGCCGTAAGTATCAGAAACTGGTGCACCCTGATCTGCATTTTTCTTACCCGTTTTTCGCTAAACACAAAGACGATACAGCAGTAACCTTTATTGAGCAATGGCGCGATGCCTTTTTAACTAATCCATATTTAGGGCTAGACAACTGGCGCGGCTACCTGGATGCAGAAAACAAACAGGCCAATATCAATATTGCCGAATGCCATCAGATCATAAAAAAACTAAGTCTTAAGCCTTTTGAGTCGGATTACAAGGTGCTCATTTTGTGGCTGCCGGAATACCTGGACAAAGAGGGCAATGCCCTTTTAAAAATTATTGAAGAGCCGCAGCCAAACACACTGTTTTTACTAGTGGCCCAAAATCAGGACCAGATACTGAACACTATCCTGTCGCGCACGCAGCTGATAAAGATCCCCCCTGTTGGCTATGAGGAAATAAAACAGCATCTGATAGATGATCACCATCAAACAGAAAATGCAGCGGCTGAAATAGCTTACCTGTGTAATGGCAGTTTAAACGAAGCTTTGTTTATGCTGCAACAGGGCAGCAAAAGCTATCACCCGCTTTTTGTGCAATGGCTAAGGCTTTGCTTTGGCAACAAAGGCATAGAGCTGGTTGGTTTTGTTGACCAGCTATCTAAAATGGGGCGGGAGAACCAAAAGAATTTTATACGTTACGGCATAAGCTTTTTACGGGAGTGCGGTCTGCTTTTGGCCGGTGCGGGCGAGTTGGTACGATTACCGGCTGCTGAATTAGAAACAGCGCAGAAAATGGCAGCGATATTGAACTTTCAATCCATTAATGCCATAACCGGCGAGCTGGAGAAAGCGCATTATCATGTGGAACGAAATGCTAATCCGAAAATTATGTTTTTAGATGTATCTTTACAAATTGTTGGATTTTTAAAATTAAAACCTACCCCTCAGGGGGATCAATATATATCAAGATAATATGGGATGTGGAAGTTGCTCAACCGGAGGCGGTTGTACGCCCGCGGGTTGCAAAAGTAATGGCTCATGCCTTACTAATGGATGCAGTAAATTAGATGTTTACGATTGGCTGTCGCATATGGACATGCCTGTTAATTATAAGCCTTTTTCTATTATAGAAGTAAAGTTTAAAGGCTCGCGTAAGGAGTTTTTTCAAAATACGGATAATATATACCTGGAAAACGGCGACCTGGTTGTTGTTGAAGCCGCTACCGGCGGTTACGACATTGGCCACGTATCAATAACCGGCGAACTGGTGCGTATGCAGATGGTTAAGCGTCGCGTTAAGGAAGAAGACGTACTCAAAAAAATATATCGCAGGGCTACACCAACGGACGTAGATAAGTGGAAGGCCGCCAAGGACCTGGAGTGGGAAACCATGCATAGCGCCCGTAAACTGGCCCTTACCCTTAACCTAAGCATGAAGCTGAGCGATGTGGATTACCAGGCGGATAAAACAAAAGCTACTTTTTATTATACAGCCGAAGGTCGTGTGGATTTTAGGGAGCTGATCAAAAAAATGGCGGAAACTTTCCGTATCCGTATAGAGATGCGGCAGATAGGTATGCGCCAGGAAGCCAGCCGTTTGGGCGGTATAGGCTCATGCGGACGGGAGTTGTGCTGTTCTACCTGGTTAACCGATTTTAAAACGGTATCAACATCAGCGGCTCGCTATCAAAATCTTTCATTAAATACTTTGAAGCTTGCAGGGCAATGCGGCAAATTAAAATGCTGCCTTAACTATGAGCTGGATACTTACATGGATGCGTTAAAGCATATTCCCGAAAATGTAAACATCCTTAAAACCGTTAAAGGCGATGCCCGCCTGCAAAAAACCGACATCTTTAAAAAGCTGATGTGGTTTAGCTACCTGCGCGAAGAATCATGGATCCCGCTTCCGCTTGCACGCGTTAGGGAGATACAGCAAATGAACCGCGATGGCGTTCTGCCGGATGATTTGGGTGTGGTAACTGAAATAGAAGTAGCAGCGCCAAAGGTGCTGGATTACGAGAATGTTGTTGGGCAGGATAGTTTGACCCGCCTTGATGAGCGCAATCGTAACAAAAAGAAAAACAACAATCGTAATAAAAACAAAAACAGGCCAAACCCTAATGCAGCTGCCGGTAGCGGACAACCTTCCGCTGTTGCAGCAAACCCTGGTGCGCCAAGGGAAGCACGCCCACAGCAAGGGCCAAGACCCAACCAGGGACCACGGCCGGAACAAGGCCCGCGCCCAGAAGGCAGCGGCAACGCGAATAGAAACCGGAACAAAAACAGGCGCAATAACAATCGCCCTAACAACAATAACAACAAGGGAGAACAGCCACCAACGCAACCATAATGAAAAACACGCGCCCGCTTTATAATCTGTCGGTTTGTTTTTTGCTTTTTGCTTTTTGTGGCTGCTCTGATCCGGGTGCTGTTATAGATAATAACACGGCGCTGCCAAACAAGGTATGGTCGTACAATAACCGCGTTGGTTATGATTTTAAAATTGATGATGCCAATGCCGGCTATAACCTGTACATCAACCTGCGCGTAACCGGCGATTATAAATATTCTAATTTGTTTGTTCTGATTAGCGACCCTGTGAAAAAAGGCGCATCGTCGCGTTATGAACTTAAACTTGCCCAACCCGACGGGCAATGGCTGGGCAAAGGCTCAGGCAACTTATATAGCTTCCGTATCCCCTTCAAATTAAATTATAAATTCCCTGCCACCGGGCCTTATCACATCAGCATTGAACAGAATATGCGGGATAATCCTCTGCATGAGGTGAGTGATGTGGGGTTGAGAGTAGAGAAAGCCCTTTGATATGCAGATGAGAGGATGTGCAGATAGGCAGATGCTTGAAGAAAAAGTTTAAAACGCCCTAACACACAAAATAAATTGAAATAATCATCATTTGCACATCCGCATATCTGCACATCTGCAAATTTTCCCTACCTTCGTTTTGCTAATATTTTTATCAAAATGGATGTTGTGTTACTAATTGTTTCGCTTGTTATATTGGTTGTTGCAGTGGTTCTGTTTTTGAAACGGCCAAAGGTTGCAGGCAATATTTCTGAACAGGATTTTACAGGACTTAAAGCAGAGGCTGATCAACTTAAAATCTCACTTGCCATAGCTGAACAAAAAGCCCTGGGCATAGTTGCCGAGAAAGAAAGCATAACCCAATTGCTTAAAGAGGAAAAAGAGCGCCTTATTGAAGAGCTTCAATCAGTTCGTACCAGTTTAGATCAGGCCAATCAATCATTAGAGAGTGCACGTTCTTACTACAAATCTCAGCAGGAAAAAATGCAGGAGCAAAAGGCCGAGGTGGAGCAGATCCGTACTAATTTTCAGAAAGAGTTTGAGAACGTTGCTGAAAAGCTGCTGAAAGAAAAATCAAAAGAGTTTATTGATGTTAACCGCAACAACCTGGATAGCATACTTAATCCGCTTAAAGAAAACCTAAAAGCCTTTGAAGAGAAGGTAGACAAAGTTTACAACATGGAAGCCGCGGAACGCAATACCATGAAAGGGGTAATAACCCAGTTAATGGAGCTCAATAAACAAATAAGTGACGAAGCCAGCAACCTGACCAAAGCCTTAAAAGGCGACAATAAAAAACAAGGCAACTGGGGCGAGGTAATATTAGAAAAGGTATTGGAACGCTCCGGCCTGGTGAAGGACCAGGAGTACCGTTTGCAAGCCAGTATAACAGGCCTTGACGGCAGTCGCCTGCAGCCCGATGCTATAATTGACCTGCCAGATAACAAACATCTTATAATCGACTCTAAGGTCTCTCTGATAGCTTATGAGCGTTTGGTGAACTGCGAGACGGAAGAAGATAGAAAGCTCTTCTCAAAGGCTCACGTAGAGTCTATCCGTGGCCATGTGCACAACCTGTCAACCAAAAACTACCATGATCTGTACCAGATCAACTCGCCGGATTTTGTATTGCTTTTTGTGCCGATAGAATCATCCTTCAGTTTTGCAGTGCAGCTGGATTCTGAATTGTTCAGCGATGCCTGGGATAAGCGGGTGGTTATTGTTAGCCCGTCAACATTATTGGCCACGCTACGCACCATTGCCAGCATGTGGAAACAGGAGCGCCAAAATAAGAATGTATTAGAAATTGCCCGTTTAAGCGGCAGCATGTATGATAAGTTTGTGGGCTTTGTTACTGACATGGAAAGCATCGGCAAAAACATTAAGCAAAGCCAAAGCGCTTATGACAGCGCCCTTAACAAACTGACGGATGGCGCCGGCAACCTAACCCGCACGGCCGAAAAGATACGCAGCCTGGGCGCTAAAGCTAATAAGCAGATAGACCAGAAGTATATTGGTGATGAAACAGAAGAAGATGCTTAATTAAGCACTTTCTTCTGTTTGTTTAAATGCCATCTCGGGCAAATTGTATTGCTACATTATTTACTGCTTTTCGTCACTTTCACATCCGTGATGGATACACCTTTCATGTTTCCGGATAAAGGTGCTCCGCCTGCGTTCATTTTAAAAGCAAGGTCAATTGCTATATTGGTATTAATCGGAAATTTTGCAGCAATGTCATATACCATACTTCCTGTACCTGTACCCTTCATTGTCATATCTCCGCCGGCCTGTGGTATGTTCATTGTCATATCAACCACCTGGTTCAAATCAAAAATCGCCTGGTTTGCCTTAATTTCTTTTAAGATATAGGTTACTTTTGTGATCACTTCTGCATTCCCCGCTGCTGTGGGAACGCTCATTGGTACATTTTGTACAAATTTATCGCCAATTTTTAATGTAGTATCCGGAAAGCTGTACTGATTAAATATTTGTGAAAGCTGCGTTTCTGCCGCTGCTTTCTTTTCCGCATTTACCGTATCACCCTGGATGCCATCAATGCCTACTTTCTTTGTCTGGTTAGAATAGTGGCCAAAAAACCCGAAACCTTTCAAACCGGCATCAGGCAAGGGCAAAGATTGTCCGTTCATGCTTCCGCTCATGCTAACGTCATTATACATTATCGTAAAAGGGACATCTTTATTTGCAGTTTGTGCTTTGGTGACCATATTAAACACTGTTGCCATATTCATTTTCATCAACATAGACGATGGCTGACCGGCATCTTTCATCGCTTTTGCCATTGTCTCGTCTGCAATGTTCATAGTCATGTCCATATCCATTTTAAAAGATGTGGCATAATTTTGCAAGGGCAAGTATTTCACACTAAACTTTAGTGATTGCTGAGCAAATAAAGTGTGCGAAGCAAGGCAGGCAATGACCAATATTAGAGCTTTTTTCATGATAAGATTTTTATATTTTATTTGTCAAGGTTCTATTTTATTTATGGTTCTTCAACTGGCTTTTATCAATCACTACATAAATAGTATCAACTACCCGGCCGGCACGCGTATTTTGATTGCCGAATAAAGAAGCCATATTTTTGTCCAAAACCTCAACTTTGGTTACAAAATGATTGGTTTCGCCGCGGTTATCAAACCAGTTTTTACCTTTTGTTTCGTGGTAAACCAGTTTCACCTTCCAACCGTGTTGTGCCGCGCTGTCTAACAGGTTGATAACCTTCTGATCGGGATTATTATTGTCTATTGAAAAATCAAAGGGAACACTGCTGTTCATGCCGGTTTGGGTAACGTTAAGGTGTCCTTCCCATGATTTCCACCACAAGCCTGTATTAGAAAACTGTGTAATAACACCAATACGCTCGCCGTTTGAATAATTCTCAGAGCAGGATGCCATCGCGATAGCAATAAAGCAAATAAGTATAACTCTCTTCATAGTGTTTGATTTATGGTTAGATAGGGGACTACAAAGAATGTTACATCAATCCCGCCGTCAAGAGGCAGTTGGGAAAGCGTTCCAGCCTTGTGCTTTCAGTTCGTGCATGTTACCCGCCTTAGTCACCAAATTGCAGCCCGATGCCGGCTCTGTAATATGACCAATTATAGTGATGTCCATTTTGAATTTGATCTTATCGTAATCAGCCTGGTGAACGGTAAACAACAACTCATAATCCTCGCCGCCGCTTAAGGCACAAACCGTTGGATCAAGGTTAAAGCCGCGGGCTGTTTCAAAGGTCATGGGATCAATAGGGATCTTTTCTTCGTAAATACTGCAGCCTTTATCGCTTTGCTTGCAAATATGTAATATTTCGGAAGCCAAACCGTCGGATACATCTATCATCGCCGTAGGTTTAACATCAATCTCTTTCAACAACTCAACAATATCTTTACGTGCTTCCGGTTTAAGCTGGCGCTCTACTATATAATCTTTGCCTTCCAGATCAGGTTGGATATTTGGATTTTCCAGGTAGATCATCTTTTCGCGTTCCAGTAACTGTAAACCAACGTAAGCGCCGCCGAGATCACCAGATACACAGATCAGGTCGCCTTCTTGTGCACCATTGCGGTAAACAATGTCATCGGCATCGGCATACCCAATTGATGTTATACTAATAACCAACCCTTGTTTTGAAGCTGAGGTATCACCACCTACAACATCAACACCATATTTTTTACAGGCGATGTAAATACCTTCATATAACTCTTCAATAGCCTCAATAGGAAATTTGCTTGACATGCCTATGGAAACAGTTACCTGGGTAGCCATACCATTCATGGCATAAATATCGCTTAGGTTAACCTGCACAGCCTTGTAGCCTAAATGTTTTAGCGGTACGTAGGCCAGATCAAAGTGAATTCCTTCCAATAGCAGATCAGTAGATACCAGCATTCTCTTTCCTGCAGGATCTAACACGGCGGCATCATCGCCCACACCTTTTATAGTGCTCTGGTTTACCAGTTCAATATTATCAGTTAAATGCTTTATCAGGCCGAACTCGCCTAATGCTTCTATATTGGTTTTCTCTTTGTTATCAAACATTGCCATCGTGCAAAAATACGAAAGCATATCCAATTGAGCTCGCTTAAAAATTTCATAAACAATAAAGCCCCTTTCTTTAGGAAAGGGGCTTTAATTAGCAAAATTTCTAATCCTTTAAAATTTAAAACCTAAACCTACCTGCCAAACCTGGTTGCGGTAGTCTGGGGTATAAGTATTGCCGTACCTGTCTGTTTTTTGCAGATTTATATTGTAGCGGCCATGAATATCCACATTACGGTTAATATCAAAGCTTACACCTACAACGCCATCTAAAAATGTTTTGTGACCATTGTTATCACTATCGTAAGTTGATCTTTCGGTCACCATAAACCCATCATCATAAGTATTGGTAGTCGACATTAACCAGGAAAGCTGCGGACCCACCAAGATATTAAAAGTAGGGCCTACCTTAAATTTGGCCAATAATGGTACATCAATAAAATGCGTACGCTGGGTAAAATTGCCATAAGTTGTACCCACCACATAACCCTTTTGCGAGTATAAAACTTCAGGCTGGAATGAAAGCGGCTGTACTATAGGCAAATCAGCAAACAAACCTAAGTTTAAACCTACCAGGCTGCCGGTTGTATAACCGTAATCGCGGGTGCTTACGCTGTTTGAAAAATTGGCACCAATTTTAAATCCAAAGCTTGGTTGAAAGTAATTATTACTTCGTTGTTGTACATAACGCGGGGCAGGCGCACGCCTAACCGGTTGGCGATAAACTCTACGTTGTGCATCCGCACCTATCGCTATCGCCATTACCGCTGCTAAAAAGAAAAGTTTTTTCATAATCGTATTGTTGTTTAATACGATTTTAGAGCAGGAAGAATTAAGAAGGTTTAATCAACTAAAATGTCATTACAACCC
>CAMLFI010000104.1 GCA_946479225.1 uncultured Mucilaginibacter sp.
CCGCATATCAGGCGGTCCATTGGGTGCGGCGATTCCATATCGCGCTTAAAATCTGCCGTGGCTTTTTCCTGGTCGGGGGTGTCCTCATAAATAAAAGAGGCTTCTAGTTCTGTTTGCAGATAACTATCCGGCGAGAAAGCATTACCCTGCTGCGACTTGCGTACAGCATAAAGCTTGATCAGGTCGCGGGCTATGTCTTTAACTTTTTTTTTTGTTGTTTTCTTCAGTTTTTCCCAGGCATCGGTACCTAATTTGTTCATTTTAGGTACGGTGCCCTCTTTGCCGCTGTATTTGGAGATGCGGTTAAGCGAGTTGATGTTGACGTACAACAGGTCATTATCGGCATAGATCAGGCGGATCATTTCCTGTTGCTTGCCTGCTACTTCCACTTTTTCTAAGCCGGCATATTTACCTATTCCGTGGTCTATGTGGGTAACATAATCGCCGGGCTTTAACTCCCGCAGTTCTTTTAAAGTGATAGCCTGCGAGCGTTGATAGCCTTTTTTAAGCTTGTATTTATAGTAGCGGTCAAATATTTGATGGTCGGTATAGCAGGCTATTTTCTGCTCGCGGTCTATAAAGCCTTCGCGGATGGAAATACTTACCGGGGTAAATTTTACATCTTTATCCAAGTCATCTAAAATGGCATAAAGGCGCTCTATCTGCCGCGATGAATCAGTAAGGATAAAGTTCTCAATATGCTCAGCCTCGTTGTTTTTCAGGTTATGTATCAGCAGGCTAAAATCTTTGTTGAAAGACGGCTGCGGGCGCATATCAAAATTGAAGCTTTGCGTAGGCTGATAAAAAAACTGCTTGCCAAACTCAATTACTGCAAAATCATGCAATTGATCGGCTATCAATTTATCATCGGTAAAGCTGAATTTAGGGTCTATCCAATCGGGGTTTTTATTTTTTTCATCTGCGGATAGCGCATTCCATAATTGTACCGCTTTTTTGTAACCACTTTGAATGATATCGAAAGTAAACTGCACATCCTTTATCCAGATCTGACTATCAGCATCGATATACTCCAGTAGGGATATATTGCTTTCCGTTAAAAACTTAGATTGCACATTGGGCACAATAGTGATACTTTTTACCTGCTCTACGGATAGCTGGCTCTCAATCTCGAATGTGCGGATAGATTCTATCAGGTCGCCAAAAAACTCAACCCTGTACGGCAGATCATGCGAGAATGAAAAAATGTCAACAATGCCGCCGCGAATAGAGAATTGCCCAGGTTCGTAAACGAAATCAACGCGGTCAAAATCATACTCCACCAAAAACTCGTTGATAAAGTCAATACTGAGCTTATTGTTAACGGCAATTTCAAGGGTGTTTTTCTCCAGCGATGCGCGGTCAATCACCTTTTCGGCTAAAGCCTCGGGATAGGTAACTATTAATTGACCGAACTCTGTGGAGTGGTTAAGCTCATTCAAAACCTCAGCTCGAGCTAGTACATTACTGCTATCGGGTTGGGTAAATTCAAATGGTTTACGGTAGGATGAAGGAAAAAGAAGGACCTCTTTCCCCGTAAGATTTTCCAGATCGGCCTGAAAATAGCCGGCTTCTTCGCGCTCGGGCAACACAAAAACCATGTGCTTGTGCTGCAAAAAATACAAAGCTACCGCCAGGGTTGCATCGCCTGATCCAACCAAACCACGTAGCTGTATTCTTGGGTTTTTAGCGCTGTTAATGGCCGTAGCCAGCTCTTTTACCCTGTCATCAGCTTTATATCTTTCTAATATATCACGGATGTTCAAACCGCTGCAAATATATGTAAAATAGTCTGCGGGAGCGAAAGGAAGAGGTTATTTACAATAGGTGGACAGATTGCCAGACGCTCCCGGAAATTCAAGGGCAACGGCTTTTTTCAAATCAGCACAAGCGCCGGGTTTGTCCCCTGCAAAATACCTGGCAACGCCTCTGTTGTTGTAAGCATTGGCATAATTCGGGTTTATTTGGAGAGCCTTACCGTAATAAGTAACGGCCCCTTTGTAATCTTTTAATGATGCTGTTGCATTAGCTAAATTCAAATATGCGACAGGGCTTTGAGGGTCTAACTTTATCGATGTTTTAATATCAGCAATTGCGGCTGTATATGCCTTCAATTGGATTTTTGCATATCCGTTGTTATTGTATGCATCTGCGTATAGGTTATTAATTTTAATGGCTTTGCTAAAATCTGACACTGCCCCGTTAAAATCAAACAGGCTACTTCTGGCCAAACCCCTGTTGTTATAAGCAACCGCATTTGCCGGGTTCAAGGCTATCACTGAGCCAAAACTTGAAACAGCGCTTTCAAAATTGCCCATCGCGGCCTCAGCAATTCCCCGGTTAATAATTATGCTCTCGTTATTCGGCTTAATTTCATTGGCTTTTTTATAGTCGGCCAGCGCGCTTTGATAATCTTTCAAATTAGCACTCACAACCCCTCTGTTCAAATAAGCCTCGGCAGAAGCTGAATCCAGATTGATCACTTTCGTAAAATCCTCATAAGCAGCTTTATTGTCGCCTGCTGTCATTTTCAGCATTCCTCGGTTAAAGTACGCGCTTTTAAATCGTGGCCGCAGTGCAACGGCCTTATCATAATCCTCAAGGGCGGCTGTTACATCCTTGGCGTTTTCCCTTGCATATGCGCGGTTAAAAAATGCCTCGGAGTAATCTTCCCGATATTTTATCGCTATGGTGTAGTCTTTAATTGCCGCCGAATAGTCTTTTAGATAAGTTTCTGCCAGCCCACGGTTGTTATAGGCAAGTTCGAGGGTTGAATCTAACGCTATCGCGTTATTGTAATCATTGATAGCTCCGGGTAAATCTGCCAATTTAAATTTGGTGATACCCCTTCTGTTATAATAGCTTGCCTCGCTCGGGTCGGCGGTTATAGCAGAAGTAAAATCTTTAAAAGCGTTTTTAAAATCACCCGTTTCAAAATAAGCCTGCCCCCGGCGGTTATAAGCGTCTGCAAAACGCATATTGCCGCCTATAGCTTGCGTATAAAGTTTTATAGCTCCGGCGTAGTCTTTCTCTGTAAATTTTTCATCGCCTTGATCTACAAGCTGTAAAGTGGTTTGTGAGCAAGCCAGGAATGGAAGGGTTAAAAAAACAAATACGACCAGCCGTTTAAACATGTTTGCAGAATAGCTTTGGGCTAATTTAATATTTAATGCAATATCCATAAAAACAATATCGCCCTAAAAATACTTTTTATGATAGCTAAAACAACGTATTGTGTTTTAACACGTATTATTTAGCAACAAACACAACAATTTAACCTTATAAAAATGAAAAATGCATTAACATGGGGCCTGGTTATGGGCGTGCTCAGCGGACTATGGCTATTTATCATGCACTGGATGGGGTATGATATTAAAGATGATAAGACTTCGCCTTACGAATATCTTTCGGTGCTTATACCTGTTGTAATATTATTATTGGCTATTAAAAGCTACCGCGATGTGGATCTGGCAGGCAACATGAGCTTTTTAGAGGGCCTTATACAAAGTTTTAAAGTATTACTTTTTGGTGGTATAATCGCCGCCTTTGCAGGCATTGTTTACATTAATTATGTAACAGAGGGCAATAATTACAGCGCCTTTTCGGGCAGACTTTTCGGCGCTTTGCTTATTGGTTTGTTATCGGCTTTAGGCGTATCTTTGGTGCTGGCAAACAGATCAAACAAACTTGATTAAAAAGTTATTTTTTAAATATTTTGAATTGATATTCTGGATCGCAGCCTTAATAGCCCTGGCTATCTGCGATCCGGCCCAGCCGTCCCATTTCTCATTGTGTCCGTTGAAGCTTTTAGGCATAACGTGGTGCCCGGGCTGCGGCATTGGTCACGCAATAGCATTTCTATTTCATGCCGATATTGCAAGGTCATTTGATGCGCATTGGTTCGGCATACCTGCTTTGTGCATAATTTTATGGCGAATAATTGTGTTAAGCCACAACATTATCCGGCCGCGCAAACTGGCTTTTCAATGACGATAGCGAACAAACTGCTAAACAGCTTTTGTTATCTTTGCCGCCATGGCCACACCCATTTATTCGCCTTTTGAAGCTTTTAATTTTAGCAACCGGAACTGTTTTTTAACCGGCGTTCCGCTTGACAGCGAAGAAGAACGCATTCAAATTTTTCCGCAATGGCTAATGACGCGCTATGCGCTGGAGGACCGGCCATTTAAAATGCTTGATGAAAGCATGGCAACCTATAAAGACCTGAAGTTGCCTTGCAGCGCAACAGTTAACCAGACCTATCTTGAACCACTTGAAAATGAAATAGCTGATGCTTTTAAAAACGGCTATGAAGCTGTTAAACAATTAGACTCTTTAAAGTTGTTTCAATGGGCGGGTAAACTGCTATACGGTATTATTTTCACCGAGATACAATCGGGCATTAAATTGCAGCGGTCGCAGGGCGAAGATTTTAATATTTCGCAGTCCATTATCCATAAATTCAGCAATCTGCATTTAATGCTGCAGAGCATCAACCAGCATATAACCTTTGAAGATTTTACGCCGTATAGCCTGTTTTTGTTTAAGGTAGATAATGCCGAAGAGGAATTTGGCTATCGCGATGAGATAAACACCCTGACTTTTGCCTTACGTATTAACGATTTTGGGTTGATAATGTGTTTTCAGGACAATGGCGCCAACCGTAATTATCACCGTGAAATATTGGCAAAGGTTGAAGGACAAATATTGCATCCTATTCAGTTTGAAGAGATAAGCGCGCGGGTTTTTTACTCAGCTTATCTATTTAACCGCCTGCCTGAATATACCGTAATGCCCGTTGGTGATGAAATATACATTGAAGCCATGCCTCTGCGAGGCATGACAGGCAAACCGTTGTTTGATTATTGGCAAAACAAAACCTATGGCCAGGTGCTGGAAAACTTCTGGAAAAACTGGGGGTTTCTGTTGCTGGAGATAATAAAGGACCCGGAAAATCCGATGAGTTTTTTATTAGATGAAAGTGGCAACTTTAAGCCTGCCGCCAGTATTGAATTTTCTCGCTGATCTGCTCAACAAAATCCGGCAATATTTCTGGGTGCAAAATTGCAACTATAAAAATTCCGCATAAAGCCCCGTAAAAATGGGCGTCATGGTTAATGTTGTCTCTTGCATGTTTTGATGCAAAATGGCAGTAAACAAGATAAAGCACACCAAAAACTATAGCATAGATGGGTATAGGTATGGGTATTATCATTAATGTGCTCACCGGCGAATACATGATATAACCAAATATCACCGCGCTTACCGCACCCGATGCGCCCAGGCTATGGTATTGATAATGATCTTTATGTTTAGCCACTGTTGGCAGGTCGCTTAAAATTAAACTAACAAAGTAAAGCAAGCCAAACTGCCAGTGTCCCATTAAAGACTCTAACTGGAAAGCAAAGGCAAAAAAAGAAAACATATTAAAAGCCAGGTGCATCCAATCGGCATGGATCAATCCGCTGGTTATTAGCGTAAACACATTTTGCTTTCGCGCAACACTATACGGATGCAGTATCATCTTCCCATATAATTCATCATTTGAAAATGCCAGAATTGAACACGCAATAGTCAAAGCAAAAATAAATGAGGCAACCGGTGCCCCCGTTAGGTACTCCATCATTTTGGGTCAGGTTTAAAGTATATTAATTTCAGCCTGGATCTTTTTGGGTAGGCCGGCAAACACCAAGCTGTAGGAGAGGTCTATCATTTCTATCAGCAGTTTATCAGTTAAGGCACCATCCATATAAACGGTATTCCATAACTTCTTATTCATGTGGTAGCCTGGTTTTACTTCCGGATATAGTTCGCGCAACTCAATTGCCCGCTCCGGATCACATTTTACATTGAAACTATTGGCTGCGCTAAGTCCCGTCAGCAAAAACATTTTTCCGCCAACCTTGAAAACAAGCGTGTCCTCGCCGAAAGGAAAACCCTCGGTTACGCCTGGTTTAGCCAGGCAATAATTGCGCAGCTCTTCTATATTCAATTTGGTAGCTTAATAACTTGACTTGGTTGGCCCAAAGTTTACTTTTAAACCTACAGATATCTGTCGATAGATGTCTGGCGCGTTGTTTTTAAAATTGGCGGAACTATCATCATATCCGTCAAGCCCTTCGCCCCAGGTAACATTCATAGCATATCCGACATTAATTCCTATAAAAGGCTCGCCGTATGTGTTGTTAATTTTCAGTTCATAACCAATGCGTATCGGCACCATTAAATTCAAGCTCTTGTCCTTTCCCGGAAAAACATAACCTGTAGTTTGTTGAACACGTTGTATAGCTGTCATATTATTGCTTATTACACCAATACCCGTACCTATATAAAAATCTTTTAAGTACCTAATTGGCCCAGTATAGCCATAGTCTAATATCTGCCCCAAATAAAGGTCTCCACGAGCGATAATAGCGGTAAATTTGTTTGTATATTCACGGTGGTGAAAATCTGAATTTACGCCTCCGCCGGATAGCTGGCCGGTTTGAAACTCAAGCCCAAGCGGTAAATATAATGACAGGTTGTAATAGCCGGTAACGCCAAAACCCTGGGTAGTTTTGGCACTTGCTAAATCTGCATATGGGTAAAGCGAATTATAATTTAAACCCAGCCCGTATGTGCCGTAATTATAACTTTGTGCCTTAACCGTTATCGCCGTACCTATCAGAAAAAAGAACAAAAGAAGTTTCTTCACAAAAAAAATTTAATCAATTTTACAACCAATAAAGGGACCCGTAACGCTACAAATATATGAACTTTAAGTCAGCCGACTTTACTGTAACTGAACGTTTTTTACGATATGTTATAATTGATACACAGTCAGATGCCGCGTCGCCTACCTGCCCATCAACCGCCAAGCAGAAAAACCTTGGTAGTTTGCTTGTAAGCGAGCTTTTATACATGGGTGTTACCGACGCTCACATGGATAAAAATGGCTACGTTTACGCCACAATTCCGGCAAATACAGGTAAGAAAAATGTACCCGTAATCTGCTTTTGCTCTCATATGGATACCTCTCCTGATTGTAGCGGAGCCAACGTAAAGCCCCTTGTTCATAAAAACTACCAGGGAAAAGATATTATACTGCCCGATGATCCGTCGCAGATATTAAAAACGCATGAGCATCCTGATCTTGTAAATCAAATTGGCAATGACATTATTACCGCCAGCGGCACCACTTTGCTTGGCGCTGATAATAAAGCAGGGCTTGCCGAAATTATGGATGCCTGTTATCAGTTGCTTAAACACCCTGAAATAAAACACGGTGATATCCGCATATTATTCACACCTGATGAGGAAATAGGCCGTGGCGTAGATAAAGTTGATATGCAAAAACTGGGCGCATATGCCGGTTATACTATTGATGGCGAAAGCGCCGGTAATATGGAGAATGAAACTTTTTCTGCGGATGGTGCAAAACTCATCATTCATGGTGTTAGTTCGCACCCGGGCTTTGCAAAGGGAAAAATGCAGAGCGCTATCAAAATAGCCGGACAGATAGTTGCGCAACTTCCATTCGATCTATCCCCTGAAGGAACGGACGAAATGGAAGGCTTTGTGCATCCTGTGAATATAAACGGACATGTGGAACAAGCAGAAGTTGATTTCATCATCCGCGATTTTGACGATGCAAAACTGGCGGAACACGCCGGAATTATCCGAAAGATTACCGAAGATGTATTAAAAGACTATGCCGAAAGCAGCTATGAGTTACTGATAAAAGAACAATACCGCAACATGAAGAACGTGTTGGACCAGCACCCGCAGATAGTTGAATATGGCATGGAGGCTATTCGTCGGGCGCGATTAGATGCCAAATTGTGCAGCATCCGTGGCGGAACGGATGGCTCCCGTCTTTCTTTCATGGGCCTGCCTTGCCCTAATATTTTTGCAGGCGAGCACGCTTTTCATGGCAAGCAGGAATGGGTATCTGTGCAGGATATGCAAAAAGCGGTTGAAACCATTTTGCACTTGTGTA
>CAMLFI010000105.1 GCA_946479225.1 uncultured Mucilaginibacter sp.
CCCAGCGCCTCTAAAAAGCCTTTTGCAACCTCAAACTGATCGGCAGGTGTTTGTTCGCTTAGCGCAACAAAGGCATCACAAATAGTGTAGGTTTTACCTTTTTGTAGCGGTTTTTCTAAAGCCGGTGGCAGGCTCAGACCCATTTCGGGCCACTGCCCCCCTACAACGCCACCGGCTGAAGTTCGTGTATCAGTATTATAATCGGCCAACGCGGTAAGGTTCTGAAAATACAGGAATGATCCGCCTGCGGGTTTTTTAAACGATGCATAAAGATGCCCTGAACGGGTGCCTGTTTGTGATATATGGATCTCGCCTTCAGGGTTGCCTTTGCCGGAAACAATAATATCTCTGGGCCAGAAAGGCACAAACAGTTCTGTAGCTGGTTTAAGAGAAGTTGTGTACCGCAGAATAGGCTGATCTTGCCGCGGCCAACTTATCTCGACGTTATATTCGCCTACGGCAGATGTTAAACGCGCGGAAAACCTGTTATCGCCGTCGGCTGTTATTTCGAAATCCTGAAACCCATCAGGCGAGTATACTGTACGAAAAGCAATTTGTTTATTTTTCCCGTAACCGGCAACTACCCATAAAGAGTCGCCAAGCAGTTTAACTTCAAAATTAAAGCCGGCCACTGTTTGCTTATACGAGGGTTGCTCCTCCACGTCAGAGAGTTGTTGAATGGCAGCGGTAGCCCATAATGATGTTCCTGTAGACATAGTAGATAGTTAATTTTAATTCGTTTGTAATTGAAACAGACAAGCGTTGTGCAGTGTTTGCGGCATGGGCTGATAACGTAGTTTTGCTATACTTACGGGCGTATTTATACCCATCCGGATTAATACGGAGCGAGGCACATAATTTACCATTACCCAAAACTTTGTTACATAGTTATCGCCACAAACACAGCATTGGTCTCTTCCTTTTTTTGAGCGGTATCAAAAGCCTTATTGATATCATCTAAGGGGAAGCTATGCGTGATAAGCTTTTTGGCATTCAGCTTCCCTTTAGCCAGCAGGTCAAGACTGATCTGCATTTCAGGGTAGATATCCCAATAAGAATAGCTGGCGCTCATTATCAGCTTTATCTCGGCCATTTGAATATGGCTCCAATCCAGTTCAACGTTTTGGCCCTTCTCAAAACCGCCTACAACTACAACCTTTCCACCTATTCTTACACATGAAACTGCCTGCGGCAAGGTGATGGGCATGGCAGTGCCACCTGCACATTCAAAAACAATATCCGCCCCACGGCCACCGGTAAAGGCTTTAACACGCTCAGCCACGTCCTCAGTGTCTTTGTTAACTATCTCGTCCGCGCCAAGTTCCTTTGCCAGTTTCAATGCCGAATCTACCTTATCAATAATTAAAACATCGGCACCGCTTATTTTAGCCAGTTGCAGCTGCCCCAAACCGATGCAGCCGGCTCCAATTACCACCACCTTATCGTTAAGTTTAACGCCACTTAACTGAATGGCGTGCATACATACAGAAAAAGTATCCAACAAAGTAGCTTCTTCAAAACTTACATTGTCAGGTAACTTATAAAATTTTCGGCAAGGTCCAGCTACATATTCCGCAAAAGCTTGCGATATTGTTTTCATCCTTACGGGGTATAGGTTAGGACAAATGTTATAGCGTTGAATGTTACACCACTCACAGGTATCATCACCCAATAAGGTCTCAATCACTACACGATCGCCGGGCTTTATATTTTTAACCGCCGGTCCGACCTCAATCACTTCGCCCGCTAACTCATGCCCCATTATTTTGCCCTCCAATTCAGGCTCGTGTTTTTTCCAATGGCGAAGGTCAGTACCACATATCCCTGCAACTTTAACCCTGGCCAGCACCCAATCGTCCTTTGCTATTGCAGGCATAGCAACCTGTTCCACTTCAAATTCGCCTTCGCCGGTTTTAACAGCGGCCTTCATTTCGTGTTGATTCTTATCTCTCTCGTCCATATTAAAAGTGTTATATTATCTGTAAATGTGGTCTGATCTTTAGCTCCACCACATCGCAACGATCAGGCTGACTGGCAACGTACATTACTGCGCCGGCAATATCCTCTGCCTGTAGCATTTCCATTTTTTGTACACCTTCTGCCTTCTCCTCTGTGCTTGCCGGTTGCATATCAGTATCCACCGCTCCCGGTTCAATTAATGAGACTTTAATGCCCAACTCGTTAACTTCTTTGCGCAGACTCTCAGAAAATCCCTGTATGCCAGATTTGGTAGCCACGTATACGGTGCTTCCCTTTTCGCGTGTGTGAGCGCTCATTGACCCGATGTTGATGATGTGACCCGCCCCGGCGGTCTTCATACGCTCGGTGGCAAAAGCAGAGCAGGCTATGTAAGCCGTAAGGTTAGTCTGCACAACCTTACTCCACTCGTCGTAATTCCCCTCAGTTATGCCCCCTGCAGATAGTGCTGCGTTATTAATAAACAGATCTAATTTGTCTAATTCCTTGTCGGCTTCATTAAATAACTGCTTAATGCCATCTTCGTTAGACAAGTCGGCCAATACTCCCTTAAGCCTGTAAGCGTAACTGGCATCCGCGCTGTTTAAAGTCTCCTCCAAATGCTTCGGGTCTTGCCCCGCCAACACTACTTTAGCCCCGGCGGCTGCCAGTTTATAAGCAATTGCCCGGCCTATTCCTGTTGTTCCGCCAGTAACAATAACTGAGCGTTCGTTAAAATTCATCTGATCCATATAATTATTGTTTAATGAACAATATTGCCTGGCCTATGCAGCCGCCCATTAACTCAACAATAACTTTAGATACTCGTTCGGCTTACTTTCAAAACACGTAATAGCCGCTAAAAATTGCGTATTTTAACCCGTCATATCAGGTAGTTAACCGCCAAACTTCGTTTAGCGCAAGGCGTTGTTTTCTGTAAATACAATTTCTTAACCATTTAAATTTTTAAATTATGGCAACTCAAAAAGAAAACCGGAAAGACGAGAAACAACAAGGCAACAACCGCTCTAACCAACAAGAAAATCAGTCGGGAAGCCGCAGAGGAGGTAGCAGCAATCAGGAAAGCCAGCAACAGTCTGGCGATAGCTCTAACAGAGGATTTGCCGCTATGGATGACGACCAGCAACGCGAAATAGCCAGCAAAGGTGGTAAAGCCGTTAGCCGCGACCGCGAACATATGGCAGAAATAGGCAGAAAAGGCGGTGAAAATTAATTCTTTATCATCAAAGGCAGGTGCTTAGCCGCCTGCCTTAGTCCCAACGGAGCCTGTCATCAAGGATCCTGCGAGTTAATATCGGCTACTTCGCTAAAGTATATTCTCCCCAAAAATCTGTCCCAATGGAGTAAGAAGGACTGAATGATTTCACATTGCTGATATCAACTCCTATTACTGTTCCACTGCCATCATATGTAATTTTTATACCCGGGGTTTCTTCCGCTGGCAATTGATCCAGTTTGAGATTGTAATTGAACCTGGCTGGCCCGTTAATATCAAGCCCCAATAGCTTTAAATCTATCGCCAGCTCGTAGGTGTAAATCATCTTGTTATCAAAATTGCTAACCGCTTCAATACCATTTGTATTATAAACCGAAATAAGTGTGTCTACCCCCTTCAATCCCTTTACTTTTATGAATTTATGTTTTTCAGAAAGTCGCTTATTATTAAGTTTCGTTAATGAATCAGCTACAGATCTTGCATTGTCAGCAATCGCTTTGCGCATTTCCTCATAGGTAATAACAGGTTTGTATTTTCGGTTAACAACAGGATAGCTTACCGTAACACTGTTATCATCAATCTTTTTATCTGTTTTGCTGATGGTAAAAATTGTTCGCCCTGCCAGCATTTTTTTAATGATGTATTCATCCTCGGCCTGTATTACTAAGTACAATTTATTGTTGTCGTTAGCCAGGGAGTAAAAGACATCAGTAGCCTTATTATAAGCTTGAAATTTATTGTTCCATTCCGTTGCCTTGCCGTCAATTTTAACATTTACCGGAGCGCGTAAACTTGCCTGCTGCATATTGGGCAGCTTTTGAGCGTAGGCATTAGTGAAAGAGATGAGCGTAATAATCAGAAGCAGTTTATTCACGGTTGATCAGGTTTATATAAAGGTAAGAGAATAGTTTAATTTAACAGCGGGTACCCATTTACGTCCCCGCAGGGTCTCTCATAGAGGACCCTGCGATGTCGATATTTTAAAGCACTTGCCCCACCCTTCGATCATTCACTATCTGAATTTCGATTAATATTTTTTGAAAAAGAATCTATTTTTATTGTTTATCAATAAATTTATTATCTTTGAAAAGTCAAATTCAATTTTAGTGATTATGTCAAGAACAAACAACTTCGTATTCTGGGGTTTATATATAGTGGCCTGGATCATTTTTGTAGGCTTGTCCATTGAAGCGGGTGGCCTAATAGTAAATTTCTTTTTCAGCCTGTATAAGCCTGATTTCGTCCAAAATCTTTATCAAAAGTTGGACTTAACCGAAATGTATAAAGACAGTAGATTGGCCTTTTTAGGGGTTTATAGCTTTATACTAACCATTTCAGTTTTAAAAGCGTGCCTGTTTTACACAGTTATCAGGCTAATGCACAAAATGGATTTGTCAAAACCATTCAGCACTTTTGTTGCGAGACAAATTTCAGACATGAGTTATTATACCCTTTCAATTGGGCTATTAAGTTACATTGCCACGCAGTTGGTTAAAAATTTAATGCACAACGGTTTTGTTACCGACAACTTAAACCAATTTTGGGCAGATAGCCAGGCGTTTATTGTAATGGGAGCTGTAATTTATATTATTGCGACTATTTTCAAAAAAGGAGTGGATATTCAAAACGAAAACGATTTAACGGTATAACTATGCCCATCATTGTGAACTTAGATGTAATGATGGCAAAGCGAAAGATGTCGCTTAATGAGCTATCAGACAAAGTTGGATTGACTTTATCGAACCTTTCCATATTAAAGACAGGAAAGGCAAAAGCCATTAGATTTAGCACTTTAGAGACGATTTGCGATGTATTACAATGCCAGCCAGGTGACATCTTAGAGTATGTTAAATGACCAGCAATAATACACAGGGTTAACAAACTCCGGGGTTAATGGCGGGATGACAAGTGTAAACCTCTAGCGGTATAGCCCCCCTGTTCCAAATTCAAAATTTGCTGTTCCAAAGTGTTCCACTTTTGAGCGAAAATCAAAAAACTCCACAAGATGCTTACAATCAGGTGGTTGTACGAAATTCACAGCTAATCTTACTGACTTATAAGTAGTTTCAAACTGTTCCAAAGTGTTCCACGTTAAAATGGGAAAGTGTTGATAAACAACAAGTTAATACCGTCAATTGATTCGGCCTATTTATAAGGCTTTATATTTTTTGGAACACCACTATCAGCAAAAACTACAACAAAAAAGCCCCCTTGCGGAGGCTTAATATCTTATCAATTTCAAGGCTTATCCTTTAACTCTTTCTACATATGAGCCTGTTGTGGTATCAACTCTAACTTTATCGCCAATGTTGATGAACAAAGGCACATTGATTTCGGCACCGGTTTCAACGGTCGCTTTTTTAAGCGCACCGGTTGAGGTATCGCCTTTTACAGCGGGCTCGGTATAAGTTATCTCCAACTCAGCCGATCCGGGGATCTGGCCCATTATAGGCTCTTCGCTTTCAAAGGCCACAATAACGTTCATACCTTCCTTCAAAAACTTTACCGCCGGGCCAAATAGCGCCTTAGGCACATTGTGCTGATCGTAAGTGGTATTATCCATTATCACCAGCTGATCGCCGTCATCATAAAGATATTGGTAGTCGTTGGTTTCAACCCGGGCAATAGTTACGTCCTCATCGGTACGGAAACGGTATTCAACCAGTTTACCGGTTTTTACGTTACGCATTCGGGCCTGGTAAAAAGCGCGCAAATTGCCGGGTGTGCGGTGTAAAAACTCTTCTACCTGTAGTAACTCCCCGTTAAAACGCAGGATATTCCCATTTTTTACTTCGGATGCTTTAGACATAACAATAATAATTGAGGCGCAAACTTAGGGAGTTACGGCGAAAGTTGCAAGTGGTTCCTGGTTGATAGTTCATGGTGAAGGGACATGCTTTACTATGATCTATGAACTATCATCCATGAACTAAGAACTATGAACCACCTTTCAGCTCATCTAACGAATAAAAGCTATCGCGCCAGTATATGCCGCCCTGCTTTACAGTGATAAAGGTAGAGCGTACAAAAACGTAGGCCATAACAGCGCCTGAGAAGGGAATCATCAAAGCATACCACCATTTATTAGGCGGCACCAGATGCATGTAAAGCATCTGGGCCAGCAACACTGCGATTGCCAACAGCTTAATGTAAACATCGCCCCAAATTAACATTACAGGGACAGGCAAAGTAAAGCACACCAAACAGGATACAGCAAAAGCCAATGCCATAAACACGTTATAGTTGGCTGTGGCAAATGTGTTTTTCATGAGGCCGTTAATAAACTGACCCAGGTTTTTGTACCACTCCAGCCTTACGGTGCCCATCCCGCTTAATACATCCTGCCGCAGGCCGGCTTTTTTAATGTTGTAGCCTAATTTAATATCGTCATCGGGCCGCAGCTTTATAAGGGTGTGGGTCCCCGCTTTCTCATAAGCAGTGCGTTTAACAAGGCAAAATGCGCCTATACCAATATGTGCTTTGGTTTTAGGCTTAATAGCGTCCCAGGGGCGCAGGTACACCACCAGCATAAACTTAAACGTCCCTAACACACTATTTAACAACCTCGACGGAGATACTACCTCGGGCATTACAGCCAGGTTGTCTAAATTATTTTTCACACTATAAGCCATCGCCTTGCTAATAGCGTCCGAGTGGTACTCGATATCAGCATCAGTAAACAATAGCCATTCTTCAGTACTGCTTTTATAACCTTGATATAGCGCATTGTTTTTCCCAAGCCAACCATCGGGCAGTTTGGTTATGGTGGTCACGCTAAGTTTTGGGTATTGTTTTGTGAAGCTTTCGAGTATTTGTGGCGTGCGATCGGTTGAGCGGTCGTTCACTACAATGATTCGGTAATTGTCGTAATTAATATTGCAGACGCTTTGCAGTGCTTTTTCCAGATCGGCTTCCTCATTGCGTACCGGGATAATTATTGCTAAAGAAGGTTGAACATCAGCTATTGGCTGGCCCTGTAATCGCTTTACCTTTTTAAGATTTATGAGTAAATAGATGGTTGTTATTATACAAGAAACACCTGCTAGTATACCATAAATCTCTATTATCATGTTGCTATTTATAATCGGCGATATTTAGCCGGTGCTTGCAAAAGCCATATTCGTGCTGCTGATTAGAGCATACAATTGTTAGCCGCCCCTGCGCAAATTGCTCTACCAGGCTTAAATACCAATCAACACCCTGCGTATCCAGATTAGATGTCGGCTCGTCCAACATCAGCATAGGGGTATCCGAACAAAATGCCAGTGCCAGCTTTAACCGCTGTTTCATCCCCGAAGAAAAATATTTGACCATCTTGTTTTTATTGCCCGGCAAGCTAAGAAGTTCTATTATTTTATCTTTATTAATGCCGGCTTTGTAGGGTTTAAATTTGAAGTGAAAATCAATTACTTCCTCTAAAGAAAACTCCTCTATCAATTCAAGATAAGGCGCAGCTAAACTCAGGTAATTAAATACTTTTTCAATATCGATTTTCTCACCGTTGTTTAAAAAACTGATGTCGCCGGTTGATGGAGAAAGGCTACCATTTAGAATTTGCAGTAAAGTAGACTTACCCGAGCCATTAGGGCCGAGAATGGCATAACTTTCTCCCCTTGTAAAACTATAATCAACCCCCCTGAATATCCAGTCGCGGTTAAAGCGTCGGCCTAT
>CAMLFI010000106.1 GCA_946479225.1 uncultured Mucilaginibacter sp.
TGTGATGATCACTAAAAGCGAGGAAGAGTATTTGATGGAGGATGCAATAGGATCTAAAATTGATGACTACCTTATAAAGCCTGTAAATCCTAAACAAATACTGCTTACCATAAAGAAATTAACTGAGAACAAACGCCTGGTTACTCAGCGTACCACCATGGCTTACCAGCAGGATTTCAGGAATTTGGGTATTACCCTAAATGAAAACCTTAGCTATCAGGAATGGGTGGACGTTTATAAAAAATTGATCTATTGGGAACTTGAACTGCAGCAACTGGAGGATGCCGGCATGCACGAGATCCTTACACTGCAAAAAGCCGAGGCAAATACCCAATTTTGCAAGTTTGTAGAGAAGAACTACCTGGCTTGGATAAAAAACCCGGACAATGCGCCAACCAATTCTAGTCAACTTTTTAAAAAGAAAGTTTTCCCTAAGCTGGATGGCAAAGGGCCCTTGTTTTTTATATTGATCGACAACTTGCGTTTTGATCAGTTCAAGATCATTAACCCTATAATTTCTGAGTACTTCCGTTTAGAGGAAGAAGATACCTACTATAGCATTTTACCCACTGCGACTCAATATGCCCGTAACTCGATTTTCGCCGGCTTGATGCCGCTTGAAATGGAAAAACGCTTCCCCGAAAAATGGCAGAACGATGAGGATGAAGGCGGCAAAAATTTATTTGAAGCTGATTTTTTAAGCGATCAGTTAAGCAGGGTTCTGCGTAAAGATGTAAAGCACTCTTACCACAAAATATTGAATATTGATGAGGGCCGTTCATTGAATGATTCGGTGAATAATCTGATGAAAAATGATCTGAACGTAGTGGTTTACAACTTTGTGGATATGCTTTCGCACGCCCGTACAGATATGCAGATGATACGCGAGCTGGCAAGCGACGATGCAGCTTATCGATCATTAACCCTATCATGGTTTGAGCATTCGCCGTTGTTTGATCTGCTTAAATTTTTGGGCCAGAAACAGGCACGCGTGATCATTACTACAGACCATGGTACTATTCGCGTTAAAAAAGCAAGTAAGATAATCGGAGATCGCAATACCAATACCAACCTGAGATACAAACAGGGACGTAATCTTAATTTTAACGCTAAAGATGTTTTTCATGTACGCAACCCGCATGATGCTATGCTGCCGAAACTGCACGTGAGCTCGAGTTTTGTTTTTGCCAAAGAGGATACCTTTTTTGTTTACCCCAATAACTACAACCACTTTGTTAACTTTTATAATGAAACCTTCCAACACGGCGGCATCTCGTTAGAAGAGATGATCATTCCGGTGGTTACTTACGGGCCTAAGTAGATAGCTTAGCTGCCTGGGTCAGGATCATTAGAAGTTGAGCGTTGCCCGTTAAATACGCTTGCTTGTTGTTCCAAAAAATATAAAGGGTCAAAAAAACTAAATTGCCATTGACGGACTTAGTTTGTTGATAATCAGTTGTTTTTATTTTCTAAGCGAAACACTTTGGAACACTTTGAAACTACTTATAAGTCAGTAAGATTAACTGTAAAATGCCTATAATACACTGATATTAAGTCTATTGTGGCGATTTTCGATTTTCGCTTAAAATTGGAACACTTTGGAACAGCAAAATTTGAATTTGGAACAGTCAAACCGTTTTGAGCGAAATCATACTTTACGCTATCTAAATCACAAAGGCAGGGGCATTCTGATGATATTTAGGGCTAAGTAATATTTTTTATATTTGTCTTGCGAGGTGCCTCGCAATGACATTGACCAATGCAATTTACAGCCATATCTGTTTCCGACCTCTCCGCCATCGCGCAAAAGCTTTTAAACTTCGCCGGCGATGACCGCATTTTTTTATTTCACGGCGAAATGGGTGCAGGTAAAACAACATTTATAAAAGCCCTTTGTGCCCAACTGGGTGTTGACAGTCCTGTTAGCAGCCCAACATTTGCCATTATAAATGAATATGCCGGGGAAAAACACCGCATTTATCACTTCGATTTTTATCGCCTTAAAACACAAACAGAAGCTTTGGATATGGGCTGTGAAGAATACTTTTACTCCGGCGATTATTGTTTTATTGAATGGCCGGATAAGATTCCCGACATGCTCCCATCCCATTATATCAGTGTTAACATCAACGTATTAAATGACAATATGAGGAAGATATCATTTGAAAAAATTTAATGTTTTTTTCTTATCTTCATCATCCTTAAATAACACGTTATGAGTTCAGGGAAATACAGTGGGTTCTCGGATGTAGCCAAACAAGCGTTAATGCAACCTCAGGAGTCAATGCTCGAGGTAAAGAACAAAAAAAACAAACTGTATATTGGTATTCCTAAAGAAACTTCGTTTCAGGAGAACCGAATTCCACTGACGCCTTTATCTGTTGCTTTGCTGGTAAACAACGGCCACGATGTTCTGCTGGAAACCAACGCCGGCAAAGCAGCAAAGTTTTTAGACAAAGATTACGCTGAGCAGGGCGCTCAAATAGTTTTCGACACCAAAAAGGTTTATGAAGCGGATATTATTATAAAAATAGCGCCGCCAACCTTACAGGAAATTGAGATGATGAAGCCGGGCCAGATTTTGATCTCGGCTCTCCAGATTTCAACCATGAAGGCGGAATGCCTGCAGGCCATGATGGCTAAAAAAATAACTGCATTGTGTTTTGAGCATCTGAAGGATGAAGGTGACTCTTTACCGGTAGTGCGTGCCATGAGCGAAATTGTGGGAGCTACTTCAATTTTAATTGCGGCGGAATACCTCAGCAATATTTTTGGCGGCAAGGGGCTTATGCTGGGTGGTATTACCGGCGTTCCGCCTACAGAAATTGTAATTTTAGGTGCGGGCACTGTTGGCGAATATGCGGCCCGCACGGCGATATCCCTGGGTGCCGAAGTTAAGGTGTTCGATCCGTCGATATATAAATTACGCCGCCTGCAAAATAATATTGGCGCAAGGGTATTCACATCCGTTGTACAGCCAATTGTTTTAGAAAAAGCCATTACCACTTGTGATGTGGCCATTGGGGCTATGCGCGCCGAGGATGGCCGCAGTCCGTGCATCGTATCAGAAGCAACGGTAAGCCGTATGAAACCCAACTCTGTTATTATAGATGTTAGTATAGATCAGGGTGGCTGTTTTGAAACATCAGAGATTACCAACCACACCCACCCTGTCTTCCGCAAGTACGATGTAATTCACTATTGCGTACCTAACATAGCATCGCGGGTGGCCCGTACTGCTACTTATGCGCTTACCAATATCTTCGCCCCAATTTTGCTTGACATTGGCGAACACGGCGGGATAAAAAATGTAATCTGGCAAAAAGCTGGAGTGCGCGAATCTGTTTATATTTACCAGGGCAACCTTACTAATAAATATGTTGCCGAACGTTTTTCATTACCCTGCAAAGACCTCGACCTGTTAATTGTATCACATCATTAAGTGCCTGCATAATTTTCAATAGGTTGCTTTTCTGTAAAGGGCATTAAAATTGCTTAATATCTTATAGCAAGATAACCTTGTGGGTTAAGCGAGGCCTTTTCAGAAGCAAATAGTATATTTAGCAAAATCATGCATCCTATGCCAATAGATCTCAATTAATAATGACAATTAATAAAGAGTACATGAAAAGATTCTGGAAGGTACTGGTAGCAACATTTACGGGTTTTTCTGACGACAACGGATTAAAACTGAGCGCATCATTAGCTTATTATACCGTGTTTTCTATAGCGCCTTTATTGTTTTTGCTGATAGCCATAGTGGGGTTGTTTCCGATTGCAAAAGGCGATTCTCTTTATCAGGATATGGGTGTTTATATAGGCAAAGATGCTGCCACGCAAATACACAGTACTGTAACGGCCTTAAAACTTAGCGGCAAAAGCAACTTTGGATTTATTATTGGTATTGCCACGCTTATGCTTGGTGCCAGCAGTATTTTTATTGAGATACAGGACTCATTGAATATGATATGGCGGGTTAAGGCCAAACCCAAAAAAGGCTGGGTTAAGATGCTTCAAAATCGTTTTCTGTCTTTCTCCCTTATTATCAGCCTGGGCTTCCTGCTGCTGGCATCGCTGTTGATCAATTTGCTTATGGATGCCTTAAGTGCCCGCATTGAACATTTTTTGCCGGCAATAACAGGTCTGTTATTAAAGGGTGTTAACATGGCAATTGAGGCTGTAGTTATCTCGGTACTTTTTGCTATAATATTTAAGTTCCTGCCGGATGTAAAGATCCATTGGAAAGATGTACGCATAGGTGCGTTTTTTACAGCGGTACTTTTTATGATAGGTCAATATTTGATCGGAATGTATATACAATACACCGCACAGGGCTCTGTTTATGGAGCCGCGGGCTCATTAATAGTTATTTTAGTTTGGATATATTACACCTCGGCCATCCTATATATCGGCGCTGAATTTACCCAGGTATACGCAGAGGCAATAGGTAGTAAAATTGAACCTGCTCCTTATGCTGTATATGTTAAACAAACCGAAGTTGAAGCCGTGGTTAAGGAACTGCCGCCACAAAACCCGCAGTTAGAAGGGAAGCTCAAAGACACATAGGCCAACAATAAGTGCCCACATGATTTCTTTTACGCACTAAAAATTTGTATTTTTAGTAACCAATTATAATATCTTGTAAAGAATGTGGCGGGCTGTAAAATATAAGACCCTTTTATTTTTATTGACGCTTATTTGCTGCGCCTCATCAGTCTGTGCGCAGCAATTTGATATTATCGGAACAAAAAAACGTGCATATGTACCTTTTAAAATTGTACGTAGCATGGTGGTTGTACAATTGAAAATAAACGGTAAGGGCCCTTACAATTTTATATTGGATACCGGTGTAGGATTAATGCTTATCACAGATCCGTTGCTTGTAGATTCTTTAAATATTGTAAATAAACGTACCATTAAAATAGTCGGCTTGGGCGAGCGCGATAATTATGAAGCAATAATTGCACCGATGGTGAATGTTAATATTGCCGGCCAGCTGGTTAGTCAATACGTATCAGCGGCAATATTAAAAGACGATTTTTTTGGTCTTTCCAATTATGCCGGAATACCTATCCATGGTTTGCTGGGCTGTGATTTTTTTAGAAAGCTCGCCGTAAAAATCAGTTTTGTAGATAGCACATTGGTAGTTACCCGCCCAGGCAGCATGCGTATTTTCAGAAAGGCAGAAAAAATACCATTAACAATAGAGGAGGGTAAGCCATATATGAACGCCCGGGTTGCCCTAACCAATGGAACAGGCAAAATAAACAAACTATTGATTGATTTGGGGGCGGGGCATTCCTTGTCGTTAGAAAAAATCGATTCTTTACCACAAAAAGCTATCAGGGCTAATTTAGGTGTGGGCTTAAATGGATTAATTGACGGTCACTTGGGGCGTGCTAGCAGTATAACAATAGGAAAATACGGCATTAATAATGTCATTACTTCATTCCCCACCGCAGACCCCTCATTTAAAACATCTGTACCGCGCGACGGTAGTGTGGGTATAGGATTGCTAAAGCGATTTGAAATTATTTTCGACTATCAAAACAAGGTAATGTACTTAAAAGCCAATCCTTCCTTTAAAGAAAGCTTTGAATACGACATGAGCGGGATGAGTTACCATGCCGGAGGTAAAGATTTTGATCATTTAATTGTTGAAAAAGTGGACGATGGTTCTGCCGCTGCAGATGTGGGTGTACAACCACAGGATGAAATAATTTCTATAAACTTTAAGCCCGTTAACAAAATGAGCCTACAGCAAATAGACGATCTCCTCAAATCAAGAGACGGGCGTACTATCCTACTAGAGCTATATCGCGATAAAGTAACCGATAGGGTGTTGCTCACTTTAAAACGAAGAATATAATGACGTTTTTTTCGCGTTATTTTAACTGACTTATATTCTCAAAAAAAGCTGTTTGCAGGTCGAGCAGCGACCGAACATTGATTTTTTCGCCATACATATCAAAACATAAGAATTTTGAATTTTTATGATCGCCGGATTTGCTTTTTTCCAGCAAGTTAAATGTTTCAAAAAAATAATGATTGGTTGTTACCTTACTTCGCTTGTTAGTTTGCGAGGCGTTCAGCCGAAATCCGATGGCACTGAGCCATTTGTGCACTTTGTTGTGCAGGTTGCCAATATTGTTCATAAGTGAGATAGTTTTAAGAATTTAACGAAAAATTAAAATATATGTTTCATCAAAGACCTCTCATTTATAAACAGTTGTTAAATTCATGGCCGGCTTGCGTTAAATTAATATATTTAAAAGAAAATTTGCCCCGCTCTAAGTAGCTTCGCAACTATAAAACACCTCGTTCGTACAAGTAATTCAAATAAAAATTTAACAATGAAATTTAAATATTTACTCTCAGTTTTATTAATTACCACTCTTACTATTGTCTCATGTGGTAAAACCGGGCCGGCAGGGCCAAAGGGCGATACCGGTTTGGCGGGGCCGGCAGGTGCCACGGGAGCCACAGGAGCAACGGGCGCCGCCGGGCCGCAAGGTGCTACGGGTGCCACGGGCGCTACCGGGGCTACAGGTGCTACCGGAGCTACGGGTGCAACGGGCGCTACAGGTGCAACGGGAGCGACGGGCCAGGCAGGGCCACAAGGTCCGGCAGGCCCAAGCGGTGCTGATGGACAAGACGCGGTGGTGGCCAGCTATATTTTTACCAATAAAAGCGTGGTTTTAATTGGTAATACCCGTTTCAATTTGCCGGCTATCACTCAAAGTATAGTTAATACCGGTATTGTGTTAGCCTATTTTAGAAATACCGGGGCTACGACATCATGGAATGCTCTGCCTTATAGCGAGGCCGGAAATACGTTGACTCTAACAGCGTTTGGCGTAGGGTATGTTGACCTTAAAGCAAACTTCGCAGCTTCCGGACTGGATTTTAGGTTTGTTATAATTCCAGGCACGTCTATAACCAGCATGATGTCTTCTAACCCTGGTCTTAATTTAAGTAACTTTAGCCAGGTACAGGCTGCTTTACATATTAACTGATTTATAAGAAAAACACTATTCTTAAAGGCATGACTACCATCATGCCTTTTTTTTTGAAAAATTGTTTGCTTGCTTTGATGGCTGCTTATAGACGTTTTCAGCCTGTTCTTTTCTTGTTTTTCTTCTTCAGCGCCCTGTCGTTCTTTTTCTGTTTCATATCATCCAGTCGTTTTTTAACAGCGCTCTCTGTTTTATCGTCTAAACCTATGGTAGGTTTAAGGCCCTTAAGCATGGTGGTCCATGCCGTTTTAAAAAAGGGAGAATCTTTAGGACGCGGATAAACCACATCAAATGCACGGGGCGTTTCGCCGGGCTTGTCGGGATTATTATGTTTGATGATGAACAAATTAGCAAACAATGTTGGAATCAGCTTGCGGGAGTACAATAGGTTGTCATCGTTAACCCGCAGCAGTCTAACCTTTACATCATTGTACAAAATCGCAATGTGCCCGCGTGATATGTTGGCATTGCCATAAATGTTAAAATCATAACTTTTTAACGTGCCCTCTGTAATTTTTACCATGGATAAAGGCATGGTAACTTTGTTAAGTGCTTGCAGCGGCATTGGGCCCAAATGGCCTTTAAAGCTATAAGGCGCGTTACGCGACCGTAAATTAAAACGGAAGGAGATATTCAGTTTGCCTTTGCCCATAAACCAGGTACTGATCTTTGCAGTGGCTATGCTGTCAACCTTTAGCGCGTTCGGATTGGTTGTAACGTTACCAATTTGAGCGCTGGTGTTAGCAAAAATAAGCGTGCCTGTTTTGTGCGATTTTTTGCCCTGCTCGCTATAAGTAATATTCAGTTTTTTTATATCGAT
>CAMLFI010000107.1 GCA_946479225.1 uncultured Mucilaginibacter sp.
CCAAAGGCGATGTTGTTGTAGATCGAATCGTTAAAGAGAATGGATTCCTGGTTTACAATGCCCATTAAATTGCGTAGCGAATAGGCCGTAACCTGTTTAAGGTTATTACCGTCTATCGATATATTACCAGACTGTGGATCCATAAACCGGGGTATCATATCCATCAGGGTTGATTTACCGCCACCTGAAGGGCCCACGAGCGCTATTGTTTTGCCTTTTTGTACAGTAAAGTTTATATCAGATAAAACCGTTTTATCGCCATAGGCAAATGAAACATTTTCAAATTGAATGCCGTCGTGAAATTCGTTCAACGTAACGGCATCCGTTGCATCCGTAATAAGTGGTTTTTCATCTATAAGTTCTAATACCCTTTCACCTGCAGCAATGCCTGAGTGTATATTACTGAATGAATCAGACAATGCCTTGGCCGGGCGCATAACCTGCGAGAATATAGCTATGTAGGATATAAAGTCTCCGCCCGATAGCGTGGTAGTGCCATCTAAGATCATCCCCCCGCCATACAATACTATTCCTGAAACCATAATAACCCCCAGCGTTTCTGAAACCGGCGAAGCCGATTGCTGCCGTTTTGCCATTGAACGTAGTATGGACGAATAACGCTTATTCTCGTCGTTGAAACGCTGCTTAATGTATTCTGAAGCGTTAAAAGCCTTAATAATGCGCACACCTGAAAGCGCCTCATCCAGGTAGCTTATCATAGTACCAAATCTTTGCTGCGATTCAACTGCCTGGGCTTTAAGTCGCTTAACAATTCGTGATATTATAAATCCTGACACCGGTACAACCAGAAGGGAGAAAAAAGTGAGTTCCGGACTTATTAAGAATAAAGTAATTATATAAAATATTAATTGCATAGGTTCTTTAAAAACCACTTGTAATGTACCGGTAACGGAATATTGTACAACTGTTACATCAGAAGCTACTTTTGATATGATATCACCTTTTCTTTCATTGTTGAAAAAGCCAAGATGCAGATCCATTACGTTATTAAAAACAGCCTTTCTTAGGTTTAAAAGTGTATGCAGCTTTAGGTTTTCCATAATACGCTGCGATGCATATCTGAAAATATTACTCAATATAACCGATGCCACTATCATGCTGCAAACTACCTTTAATGCAAACTTCCCGTCATATTGGGTAATAAGATATTGCACAAAGTTTTTAAAACTAGCCATCGGATCAAGCCATGATGTCGGCTTTATGACAACCGCTGCATGCGCAATACCGGTTTTTGTATCAGAAAACAATGTTTCCATCAAAGGTGCAAGGAGCGCGAGATTAAGCGTGTTGAAAAATATAGCAAAAAGAGTAACTATAATATACGGTATAGCAAATTTTTCAATTGGCTTGGCGAAGGAGAGCAGTCTGAAATAAGTCTTCATTTAAAAATTAATGCCGCAAAACTATGCAAATTACAGGCTATTACCGCATAACCTGTTTGTAAACATTTATGGTTTGCATTAATGTGTTATCAAAGTTAAACAGGCTTAGCCGTTGTTTGCCTTTTGTTCTTAACTCAGATTGCAAGGTTTTATTGCTGATAACCGCTTCAATGGCGCTTGCTATTGAACTTTGGTCATTGGGATCAAAATACTGCGCTGCATCGCCGCCCACTTCCGGTAACGATGAAGTATTACTCAGAATAACCGGGCAATTGTTATTAAATGCCTCTAAAACAGGCAAGCCAAATCCTTCGTAAAGCGACGGGAAAACAAATGCTTCGGCGTTGCTATATAGAACAGCTAGTTCGCCGTCGCTGGCTGATATTTGTTGAATACTATCTGTTATGCCAAGGTTCTTAAAGAGATCTTGCTCCGCGGCTGTAAAACTTCCCCCGCCGGTGCATATCAACTGCAAATTGTACTTTGATAACAGCTGCGCTGCGGCTTTTACAAACCGATCAAAATTTTTATAAACGCCCCTGTCGCCAACAAATAGCAGGTACTTGCCAGGTGTTTTAAACTGTGCAGGTGGTGCCGGGCTATTATGCATTTTATAACCGAGGAGTATAACTGTTATTTTCTCGTCGGGTATGGCGTAAAATTTCTGGAGGTCGCGTTTGGTGCATTCTGATATGGCGATTATATGATCGGCGCGCTTAATAAGCTGTGCTTTGTAACCGGCGGTTAACGGATCCTGTGCCACAAAATAGTGCGGAAAGAGTTCATGTATCATATCATGAACGGTTAATACAAAAGGCTTTTTAACCAGGTCTAAAAAGTAGGGGTTATAATACGTGGGGTGAAATACATCGTAATTGCCCTGCTTCAATAAATATCGGCAATACCATTTATTGTACTTATTACGGCGGGATTGCTTCTTTACTATTTGCTCAAGCAATCCTGCAAAGGGCAAACTTTCTTTATAAATGTAAGCGTTATGCGTAAGTAACAGGCCTAATTTTGATTGCACGCCGGCGGTGGCACTTAAGCCGTAATGCAAATTGGCAAAACACCTGGATATTCCGCCATATTTTTGGTTAGAGAAAGCTTGATGATCAAACAGTATTTTCATGCATTGATATTGTATAACGAAACAGATGCCGTAATTACAGCATGGCAAAGCCATAGGCCGTTAAGGCAACGTTGCAAATATCAAAATAAAGTACGGGTTTAGGACTTTTAATTGTGGCTACGAAAGCCTGCCGTAACGTTAATTATTATTATTTCTTTTTGCCGATAGATGAGTCATCTTTTGACACCGATTTTTTACCGGCCTGATAGTCTGATGTGGATGTTTTACCACCAACAGTTGGCGCTTTTTTGACATTTTTCATGCCTTTATCTTTGCTCATAATATTAATTTTAAAATGATTGAATAAACGTTTAAATTTTGCGGATGCGTAATAGGAATATATAAATGTAAAAAAAAAGCATCCCGAATTTGGGATGCTCTCACGTAATTAATGCTTTATGATTAAATAACCTTAACGTTTACTGCGTTAGGGCCTTTTTTACCTTCTTCTACATCGTACTGTACATGATCATTCTCACGGATCTCGTCAATTAAACCCGATGCGTGAACAAAAATATCGCTTCTGTTCTCGCTTTGTGAAATAAATCCAAAACCTTTTTCGTCGTTGAAAAATTTCACTGTTCCTTCTTTTTGCATTTGTCTTAATTTTAATAAGTTGGCAAGATACGCATAAAAGTCGGGCTATTTTACTTTTGCTAAAATTATTTAACAAATTGTTAAATAGCAAAAATGCCTAGATGCAAAAAAGCCACCCGGTAAGGGTGGCTGCAGTAATTATAGATCAGTTAATTAGAAGGATTTAGAATTTGAACCCCAGGGCAAATTGTAATGCCTGATATTTATAGGCTGGTACGTAAATGTTACCATTGGCATTTGTACCCTTAATGTCAATGGTATAACGGGCGTTCAGGTTAACGTGCTCATTAACGTCTATACCTGCACCTATCACTCCTGCAAAGAATGTTTTTATACCACTGTATTGGTAATAGTCCCGGAATGATTCGGCGAAGCCATCATTATAGGTGTTGTTTGACGAAAGCAGGTAAGAAAATTGTGGTCCGGCAAAAACGTTGAATTTTTTACCTGCATTTACTTTCACGAAAACAGGAAAATCAAGAAACTGAGAACGTTGACTAAATCTGCCTGATTGTGTAGTAACAGCATATCCCTTTTGAGCGTAAAGCCATTCAGCACTTATTGCGATCTTGTCAGAAACGGGATGACTATATGTAAAGCCCAGGCTGAAACCCGCAAGGCCACCGGTTTCGTAATTGTTTTTTGATGATGTCACGGCATTAGAAAATGCAGCACCTACAGCCAAGCCAAACCGTGGCCTGTATGACTGGTCATAATCTTCACGAGGACCAAAAAATTGCTGGGCGCTGGCACTTGCTGTAATAAACAGGCAAATAATTAGGGGGAGAATTTTTTTCATAATATTATAACTTATTACGTTATGTTAATTATAAGTGTTACAAAAAATTCGCTCTGGTCAGAAATTATTTAGTGTTTACCGCGTTTCTGACAAAGAGTTGCAGAAGTCTGCATTTTTTTAAATTACTTTTGAAATGTTTATGAGATCGTTTAAAAAAATTTCAGCCTCCACTATTTTTCTTGCTGTTTTGCTTTCGGTTAATCCCGTTGTAGCTCAACAGAAAACCTATATCCAATTATTAAGCCAACCCAGTCAATGGGTTGATTCTGTGTACAATAAGCTAAATAAAAAGCAGCGGATAGCGCAATTATTCTTCGTTCGTGCACATACAAACAGGGGTAAAAAATATGAAGATTCTGTAGCCAAAGTAGTTCATAATCAGCATGTTGGAGGTTTGGTTTTCTTTCAGGGAGGCCCCGGCAGGCAAGCTAACCTTATCAACCGTTATCAGCGCGAAAGCAAGGTGCCCCTGTTAATAGCTCAAGATGGGGAATGGGGAATTGGAATGCGACTAGATTCCACACTTTCTTACCCATATCAAATGACATTGGGTGCCGTACAGAATGAAAAACTCATTTATCAAATGGGTCAACAAATAGCCTACGACTTTAAGCGATTGGGTATGCACATGAACTTTGCACCCGTTATGGATGTAAATAATAACCCGGACAACCCGGTTATTAACTACCGTTCCTTTGGCGACAACAAGTACAACGTAGCTCGTAAAGGCATTGCTTATCTTAATGGTATGCAGGATGCAGGTCTACTAACAACTACCAAGCATTTTCCGGGTCATGGTGATACCAATGTAGATTCACATTATGACCTGCCTTTGTTACCATTTTCGCGCCAGCGTTTGGATTCGTTGGAACTATACCCATTTAAGCAGGCAATTGCCGCCGGCGTTAGCGGGGTAATGATAGCCCATATGAGTATCCCATCATTAGATAATACCCCAAATTTGCCTTCAACCTTATCGCGCAAAATAGTTACTAATCTGTTAAAAGATTCACTCGGCTTTAAAGGCCTGGTGGTTTGCGACGCTATGGAAATGCAGGGAGTTATAAAGTATTTCCCCGACGGCGAAGCAGAGCTGCGGGCTTTTATGGCGGGCAATGATATTATAGAGTTATCAATGGATTCAAAAAAATCCATTCACAAAATACTAAAGGCTATGCGCCATCGTCAGTTGTCTGAGCAGGAGTTTGAGGCAAAAGTAAAGAAAGTGTTGATGGCCAAGTATTGGGCTGGACTTAACAAACCACAGGAAGTAAATACCAGTAATGTTGTAGCGGACCTAAATCGCTCTGCAACAAAAGATCTTATAGCACAACTAAGCAATGAAGCAGTTACGCAACTGCGGGGCAGTTCTCGCGATTTACAGCTTAATCCCCTTATGCGCACAGCTATTATTGGCGTGGGTATTACCAACCCAACCGCATTTCAAAGCGAATTGCGGCGCTGGTATCCCAACAGCACGTTGTTTTTAGTGAATAAAAGCACTCCAATTGATGAGCTTAACAACATAATTAAAAGTTTACAGGAATACAGCCAGGTTTTTGTTGGCGTGCATGATACCCGCGCCAGGCCGCAAAGCAAATTGGATTACAGCAGCGGCGTTAAACAATTTATAGCAGCATTAACCGCGCATGAAAATACTGTCATCAGCTTCTTTACTAACCCCTACGCAATGGCGGGCATACCCGGTATTGAACGGGCACACGCGTTGCTGGCTTGTTACCAAAACAGCGAGGATATGCAGCAAGCTGCTGTAAGGGCGATAACGCAGCAAAGTAAGCCCACGGGTAAATTGCCGGTTAGTATAAATGTTTTCTTTCCTACCGGAGCGGGGCAGGTAGGGTTGTAAGAAATGTTTTTGACATATTTTGTGTATATTTAAGTATAATATAGATGGTATGAAGATAGTTCCAATTGTTACCAAAGTTAAAATGAAGGGTGGTGATGAAGACTATAAAGACATGCTTTATTGGCTTAGTAAAACACCTCAGGAACGTATAGCCGCAGTTACTCACTTAAGAAGGGCGTTTTTAAAGAGCGGCGAACGACTGGATAAGTCAGTTGTTATTAAAAGAAAGATGCGTTAATTTCTACGACTTTATAATTTTAAGTAATTTTTTTGGGTCCTGACGGTTGTCCCAAAATGCAGTAACAATTATTCTATTGTTGTCAGTTTTGTAAAGTATGCTGAAATGTCCCATAGCCGAAATCCTGGTTTCAGGATAAATTGTTAATTTATAAGATTCCGGATGTTTTAAAATGACTTTGGTACGTGCACCAATTAATTTGATCAGTTTTTCTGCATAAGCAGCCGACTTGTTTCTCTTAGTCCAGTATTTTAATATATCGCGTCTCTGCCTCAACGCCGTTTCGGTCCATACTATAGTTCTCTCAGCCATTCCAGATCGTCTTTGTCTGCTTTTTGCTGTGAAACAAGCCGGCCTTGCTTGATATCGTGATCACTAAGTTGCAACATTACTATCTGTTCTTCGGTAAGTTGAACTTTGTCCTGTTCGGTTGAACTATTTTCAACTAGCTTGTTTAATGCCTGTAAATAATCTTTATTAGATATTGAAAGCAATTTATCGATTAGATCATTTCTTAGGGTATCTACTGTAGCCATATATCAAATTTACATAATTAAGCGGTCAGTACAATCTCAAACATGTAAAAAGTAAGAGTAAAGTATGTTTATATAAAATAAACCTCGCCTGTTTTCTATCTTTACTTATTCTCTTATGCAAACCGATCCTAATAAATACAATATAAAATTTCAGCAGGCGTTGGCCGGGCTTAACCCTGAGCAATTGGATGCCGTTAATAAAATGGATGGCCCTGTGTTGGTTATTGCCGGCCCCGGGACAGGTAAAACGCAAATATTGGCTGCACGTATCGGTAAGATACTAACCGACACCGATGCACTACCGAGTGAGATACTGTGTTTAACTTATACCGATGCCGGAGCGGTAGCCATGCGCAAACGCTTGTTTGAGTTTATTGGGCCCGATGCTTATCGTATTAACATATATACTTTCCATGCTTTTTGTAATGAGGTAATCCAGGAAAACCTGGAGTATTTTGGCAAATTGAATCTTGAGCCGCTTTCTGATCTGGAATCGGCGATGTTGTTCAAAGAATTGATAGATGATTTTCCGAAGGACCATGAACTGAAGCGTTTTACAGGAGATGTTTATTTTGATGCTTCCCGTTTAAAGGAACTTTTTTCTGATATGAAAAAAGAGAACTGGGATGAAGCTTATATGGAAAAGGCTATCAATGAATATTTAGAGGACCTGCCAAATCGGGAAGCTTTTATTTATAAACGTGCCAATGCTGCTGCCGGCATAAAGGTGGGCGACCCTAAACAGAAGGATATTGATAAGGCGCATGACCAGATGAAAAAACTGCTGGCAGGGGTGGCCGAGTATCAGCGTTATTCTGCCAAGATGAGCACGCGGGGCCGTTATGACTATGACGACATGATAATCTGGGTGCTGAAAGCTTTCAGAGAAAACGCGGAAATTCTGCGCCGTTACCAGGAGCGCTATCATTATATTCTAGTTGATGAGTTTCAGGACACAAGCGGATCACAAAACGATCTACTTAAATTTTTATTGAATTATTGGGAAACACCTAACGTTTTTGTAGTAGGCGATGATGATCAGTCTATTTTCAAGTTTCAGGGTGCCAACATGAAAAACATCATTGATTTCGCGAATGATTATGTATCGTCGTTATCAACGGTGGTGCTAAAGCACAACTATCGCTCTAATCAGCATATATTAGATATATCAAAAGCGCTTATTGGCAATAATGCCGAGCG
>CAMLFI010000108.1 GCA_946479225.1 uncultured Mucilaginibacter sp.
TAAATACAATAGAGGTTTGGGCCAAGAATGCTTACGATGCTGAATTGGATAACGAACCCGAAAATTTTGCCAAGCTGGCCGAAGAGGTAAAAGGTGGTGCCAAAATAAGGAGGATTGATGAGTAATTACCATACCCCCGTTATGCTGCAGGAGTGTATTGAGGCGCTGAATATTCGCCCGGATGGCACTTATGTGGATGTAACTTTTGGCGGTGGTGGGCACTCGCGCGAGATAATGAAGCATTTAGGCGAAGGCGGCAGATTGCTGGCTTTTGATCAGGATGCCGACGCGCAGCAGAACGCGATAGATGATAAGCGGTTTGAACTGGTAGACCAGAACTTTCGCTTTCTGAAAAACTTTTGCCGTTTGCATGGCGCTATTCCGGTTGACGGCATACTGGCTGATTTGGGGGTTTCGTCTTACCAGTTTGACCAGGCTGAACGTGGTTTTTCTATCCGCTTTGATGCTGAACTGGATATGCGGATGAATCAGTCATCTGATTTAAGTGCTAAAGAAGTTGTAAATACTTATGCTGAGGCCGATCTGCATCGCATTTTCGGCATATATGGCGAAATACAGAATGCTAAATCGCTGGCAAAAACTATAGTTACCGCAAGGTTAAACGCGCCGATAAATACGGTTGCTGATCTGAAGAATGCCATCGGTGGGCTGATCCCACGCGGTAAAGAAAATAAATACCTGGCTCAGGTTTTCCAGGCGCTGCGTATTGAGGTTAACCAGGAACTGGAAGCGCTAAAGGATTTTTTGATCCAGAGTGCGGAGGTATTGGTATCGGGTGGAAGGTTGGTGGTAATGTCATACCATTCACTGGAGGACCGGTTGGTAAAAAACTTCATCGCCAAAGGAAAATTCAGCGGCGAGGTGGTGAAGGACCTTTATGGAAATGATCAGAAACCTTTGGATGCTATAAGCCGCGGAGCTATAACAGCATCAGAAGAAGAGATAAAAAATAATAACAGGGCACGGAGCGCTAAATTAAGAATAGCGGTAAAAAAATGACCAATCGTTTACGTACCGAAATTGAACAGGAAGACGAAGCAGATATAGCTGTAGAGAAAAATGCTACAGAGATACCTGACAACTTTTTGATGAAATTTTTGACCAACGGATTCATTACCACTGATGATGCCACCCGCGCGCTGCCTTTTGTTTTGTTCCTGGCCTTTTTAGGAATGGTATATATAGGGAACAGGCACCTGGCCGAAAAAAATATCCGCAAAATAGATAAGCTTACCAAAGAGGTAAAGGAGCTGAGCTGGGGTTATAAAGTAGCCAAAGCGGATATGGCGTTTAAAAGCACATTGAACGAGGTTGCGCAGCGTACCGATACGCTGGGCATTAAAGAATCTATATCGCCACCGCAAAAAATAGTATTAAAGGGGGACGTGCAATGAGTATCAGAACCAATATACTTTTACGTGTATACATAGCTTTTGGGCTTATTGTGTTGCTGTCTTTAGCGGTAATTGGTCAGCTTTACCGCCTTCAGTATGTGCAAGGCGATAAGTGGAAGCAAATGGCGAGCAAATCGTCAACCAAATACGAAACCATTGAAGCGGTAAGAGGCAATATATATTCTGTTGACGGCAGCTTGCTGGCCACATCGGTACCTGAGTATGAGCTGCACATGGATATGATAGCCGGCAAAATTGCCGACGATGAAGTTTTTTACGCCAAGGTAGATTCGCTGGCAGCAAGTTTGGCAAGAATGTATCCTGATAAAACCACCCGCGATTATTCTCGTTTGCTGCGCGAGGCCCGTAAGGAGAAGCTGCGTTATCAATTGATCCGCAGGCGCGTTACGTTTAACGAGTTGAAGGCCATACGCAAGTTTCCGATATTCAACCTGGGTAAATACGGCGGCGGATTGATAGTTGAACAGAAAAACAAACGCATCCTGCCGTTCAAATCGCTGGCTGCCCGTACAATCGGTTATAAAAACGAGAACGTAACTAACGGCGTTGGCTTAGAGGGTGCTTTTGTTAAAGAGATAAGCGGCGAGAATGGCAAACGTTTGATGCAGCGCATAGCCGGTGGTGTATACGTACCGGTTAACGAAGAGGACGATGAAGAGCAGGCAAAAGACGGCGCTGATATTATATCAACTATTGATGTAAACTACCAGGACCTGGCGCAGAAAGTGTTAAAAAAACAGCTGGATAGCATACAGGCCGATTTTGGTACGGTTGTTTTGATGGAGGTGGCAACCGGCGAGATCCGTGCCATTGCCAACTTTACCCGCACACCCGAAGGTGACTATAAGGAGAAAATGAACTATGCTATTGCTGCTTCGGCTGAGCCGGGTTCTACTTTCAAGCTGGCATCGTATATGGCGATGATAGACGATAAGAAAATTGATACCAATAGTGTTATTAATGCGGCCCATGGCACTTTTGCTGTGATGAATCCGCGTAATGGCAGGGTAGCTTTAAAAATAAGAGACACAGAAGATCATGGCGGACCGATAACTGCCAAACGTGCTTTGGAAGAATCGTCAAATATAGCGGTGGCGCGTTTTGTAAATAAAGCTTACGGTAGCAATCCGCAGGCATTTATTGATAAATTATACAGTTTCCATTTAAATGAGCCTAACCAATTACAAATAAAGGGCGAAGGCAAACCAAGGGTAAAAAATACACGCAGCGAAGATTGGAACAAGATCCAGTCGCTTTGGCAAATAGCTTATGGTTATGAGTCGAAGTTAACGCCGCTGCAAATGCTTACTTTTTATAACTCAGTAGCCAATAATGGTAAACTGATAGCTCCATTATTTGTTCGCGAGATCCGCCGCATGGGTAACACAGTAGAACGTTTCAATGCAAGGGTTATCAATCCGAAAGTATGTTCAGACGAAACTCTCGCCAAAGTGCGCGGTATGCTGGAAGGTGTGGTTTTAGAAGGTACAGGTAAACTGATTATCAAAAATAAATTATACAGCGTGGCCGGTAAAACGGGTACCGCCCAAATTGCTAACGGCGCAGCCGGTTATGGCAGCAAAAGCAGTCACCAGGCTTCTTTCTGCGGATATTTTCCGGCGGATAAACCAAAATATTCAATGATAGTGGTTATCAGCAATCCACGCGTAGGCTCGCATTTGGCGGCATGGGTGGCCGGGCCGGTGTTTCGTAAAATAGCAGACAGGGTTTACGCTAACGACCTGAATATTAACCAACAGCCTGCACCATTAAAGTTTGTGGGCAATACCAACCTACCAAAAGTAAAGAGCGGCAATGTAAAGGCTTTAAAACTTGTGCACGAGCAATTAGGTCTTAAACCGCTATATGCATCAGCAAATACCGGGATTGACACCAGCGCGGGTATAGCATTTGAAGACGTAAAATATAAAACAGGTACCGTTCCGGCTGTTGCAGGCATGGGCTTAAGCGATGCCCTGTACACGTTAGGCAACGCCGGTTATAAAGCGGTTGTGCGTGGGGCAGGGGCGGTTGCAAGCCAGTCGGTGCCCGCAGGTAACGTATTGCGTAAGGGATCTAAAATATTTATTGAGCTGCGATGAAGTACCTGAGCGACATAATAAAGGGTGTATCTTTTACCGAACTGCAGGGCAGCGCCGATGTTGAGATCAGCGCCGTTGTGTTTGATTCGCGTAAGGTGGTGCCCGGTTGTTTGTTTGTCGCGGTGAGAGGTACTGTTGTTGACGGTCATGATTATATAGAGCAAGCCATAAAACAAGGGGCAGCGGCTATAATCTGCGAGGATCTGCCCGCTCATACCGCCACCGAAGTTGACTTTTTAATGGTTGCCGATTCTGCCAAAGTTTTAGGAACAGTAGCGGCCAATTTTTATGATAACGCATCCGACAAGTTAAAACTGGTAGGGGTAACCGGAACTAACGGTAAAACTACGGTAGCTACGCTGCTTTATCAGCTGTTCAGGGAGTTAGGTTACAAATGTGGTCTGCTATCAACGGTAGAGAACCAGATAAACGGCAAGGTTATTCCATCAACCCACACCACACCTGACCCTGTAGTGCTGAACAGCTTGCTGAATGATATGGTAGAGCAAGGCTGCGATTATTGCTTTATGGAAGTGAGCTCGCACGCTGTGGCACAGCATAGGATAGAGGGACTAAGTTTTGCGGGTGGCATTTTTACCAACCTTACGCATGATCACCTGGATTATCATAAAACATTTGATAATTACCTGAAAGCTAAGAAAGCCTTTTTTGATGGCCTGCCTAAAGATGCCTTCGCGCTTACCAATGTTGACGACAGGAACGGCAACGTAATGCTGCAAAACACAAAGGCCCATAAAAAAAGCTACGCGCTAAAAAACATGGCCGACTATAAGGCCAAAATACTGGAGAATCAATTTGGCGGTTTGCTGCTGATGATTGATGGCGAAGAAGTTTGGTTCAGGATGGTAGGAAGCTTTAATGCATACAACCTGCTGGCAGTTTATACTACTGCCATGTTGTTGGAGCAGGACAAAGCGAAAGTACTAACCGCGCTAAGTAAGCTAAGCGGCGCCGAAGGACGGTTTGACTACATAGTAGCGCCCAACAAAATAATAGGCATAGTTGATTATGCCCACACACCTGATGCTGTGCAGAATGTGTTAAGCACTATACACGACATACGCAAAGGCAACGAAAAAGTAATAACGGTTATAGGCTGCGGCGGCGATAGGGATAAAACCAAGCGCCCGGTTATGGCAAAAGTGGCTTGTGAGTGGAGTGATAAGGTGATTTTGACGTCCGATAATCCGCGCACAGAAGACCCTGCCGCTATTATAAAAGATATGGAGGCGGGCGTTGATGCCGCTTTTAAACGTGTTACCGTAAGCATAGCCGACAGGCGCGAGGCGATAAAAACAGCTGTTATGCTGGCACAACCCGGCGACATTGTTTTGTTAGCCGGCAAGGGCCATGAAAAATACCAGGAAATAAACGGAGTGAAAAATCACTTTGATGATAAGGAAGAGTTATTGAACCAGTTTAAGATGATGTGAGGGTGATGTGCAAATATGCGGATAAGAGGATTAATATAAGCCAGTAATAACAATATAAGTAACCAAGTAAAAACCATTTGCACATCTGCATATCAGCACGTCTGCAAATTAGAGCGAAGCGTAAATGCTATATTATTTATTTACATACCTGTACGAAAACTACCATATTCCCGGAACGGGGGTAATGCAGTATATCACTGTGCGTATGGCTTTGGCTGTTATCACTTCGCTGCTGGTAACTACGGTTTATGGTCGCCGGCTGATAGATTATTTGCGCTACAAACAGGTAGGCGAAACGGTTAGGAACTTAGGTCTGGAAGGGCAAATGCAAAAGCAGGGTACGCCAACAATGGGTGGACTCATTATTATAGCAGGTATACTTATCCCAACGCTGTTGTTTGCAAGATTAGGGAACGTATATGTTATCCTGATGCTGGTTACTACTGTTTGGTTAGGCGCCATCGGTTTTTTAGATGATTACATTAAAGTATTCAGAAAGAACAAGGAAGGATTAGCCGGCAGGTTTAAAATAACGGGTCAGGTTGGTTTGGCACTGATAGTTGGCTTTACCATGTACAACAATCCGAATATTGTTGCAAGACAAGAGGTTAAACTGCCTATTAAATACGATGCGCCGGTTCAATTCCGGATGAAAAAGGATAATACCGGAAAAGATAAGCCGGTATATTTTCAGGACATCAAGTCGGTAAAAACCACGTTGCCTTTTATTAAAAATAATGAGTTTGATTACGGTAAGGTTATTGAGTTTTTAGGCGGCGATTACGAACGGTACACGCTCCTGATATTTATGCTGGCCGTTATAATAATAATAACTGCTATATCCAACGGTGCCAATATAACGGATGGAATTGATGGCCTCGCGACGGGTACATCGGCCATAATGGGGTTCACGCTCGCTATACTGGCCTATGTGTCAGGTAACGTACTCATATCAGATTACCTGAATATTATGTATATCCCTCATACAGGTGAGTTGGTAATTTTTGCGGGTGCATTTGTTGGGGCCTGTGTAGGGTTTTTATGGTACAACGCATACCCCGCCCAGGTTTTTATGGGCGATACAGGCAGCCTAACCATAGGTGGTATTATAGCGGTTTTTGCGCTTTTGATACGCAAGGAACTATTGCTGCCAGTGTTGGCAGGTATATTTTTGATAGAGAATCTGTCGGTAGTAATGCAGGTAGGGTGGTTTAAGTATACCCGAAAAAGGTTTGGCGAAGGCCGCAGGATCTTCCTGATGTCGCCGCTGCATCACCATTATCAAAAGAAGGGTTTCCACGAATCGAAAATTGTAACCCGTTTTTGGATCATCGGCATTATGCTGGCGATACTGACGGTAATAACGTTGAAGTTGCGCTAACGGCAGTTCATGGATCATTGTTGATGGTTCATGGAGGAAGAAAGTATAAGAGAACATAAAAAGGACCATGAACTAAGGACCATGATCCATGAACTAACAGAATGAACGAAAACAAAAACATAGCAATCCTTGGTGCCGGCGAAAGCGGGGTGGGTGCGGCATACCTTGCGCAACAGCAGGGCTATGATGTTTTTGTGTCTGATTTTGGCGCTATAGCACCACATTATAAAGAGCAACTGCAAGTCTGGAACATCCTGTTTGAAGAGAACCAGCATACCGAAGCGGAGATATTAAAGGCGATTGAAGTGATAAAAAGTCCTGGGATACCGGATAAAGCGCCTATCATCAAAAAGATAAAAGAGCATGGAATACCGGTTATCTCCGAAATAGAGTTTGCCGGGAGATATACCGATGCGAAAATAATAGGTATTACCGGCTCAAATGGCAAAACTACTACTACCAGTCTTACTTATTTCATCCTGAAAAACGCAGGATTGAACGTAGGTCTGGCAGGCAACATCGGCAAAAGCTTTGCTTACCAGGTAGCAACAGAGAAGTTTGATACTTACGTTTTGGAGTTAAGCAGCTTTATGCTGGATGATATGTATCAGTTTAAAACAGATATAGCGGTGCTGTTGAACATCACACCCGACCATTTAGACAGGTACGATTATAAACTGGAAAATTACGCGGCATCAAAGTTTCGCATCACGCAGAATCAGACAGCCAATGATGTTTTTATTTATTGTGCTGATGACGAGGAAACGCTGAAAGGCATGGATGGGAAAGCCTTTAAAGCGCAGATGCTACCGTTTTCTATTAAAAAAAAAGTTACGCCGGGAGCATATCTCAATGGCGACAAAATTATTATACAAACCAATCAACAACCTTTTGAGATGACCATTACAGAACTGGCCCTGCAAGGCAAGCACAACATTTATAACTCTATGGCATCAGGTATTGTTGCCCGCGTGCTTGATCTGCGCAACGACTCGATACGTGAGAGTATGGCGCAATTCAAAAACATTGAGCACAGGCTTGAATTTGTTGCCAAAATATCGGGCATCAGCTTTATTAACGACTCAAAAGCTACTAATGTAAACTCTACATGGTACGCTTTAGAGAGCATGACAAGCGATGTGGTGCTCATTTTAGGTGGCGTTGATAAAGGCAATGATTATAGCATGCTGCGCGACCTGGTGAAGCAAAAAGTAAAGGCAATTGTGTGTTTGGGTAAAGACAATCAGCGCATTCACGATGCTTTTGAGGATGATGTAGATGTGATAGTTAATACCAATTCGGCACAGGAGGCCGCTACCGTAGCTTATCATCTTTCAACAAAAGG
>CAMLFI010000109.1 GCA_946479225.1 uncultured Mucilaginibacter sp.
GTGCGCGGCTTGCGAAAAGTTGCTGATATCTTTCTCAGTAAGTGCCTGGCGTGCAAACGGTTTAGGCAATACCGGTATAGGTTGGGTTGGAGATGTGATCTCGCCCGGAATATCAGATTTTGGTACAGGTGTTTCTTTAATAGGGAACAGCGATTTACCGGTTACCCGATCTAACACATAAGTAAATCCGCTTTTGCTCAATTGTACAACAGCATCTCTTTTTACGCCATTTTTAGTGATGGTAACTAAATTTGGTGGCGAAGAAAGATCCCAATCCCAAAGGTCGTGGTGAATAGTTTGAAAATGCCAGATGTGTTTACCTGTTTTGGCATCTAATGCTACTACGCAATCAGCAAACAAGTTGTTACCCGGGCGATCAACACCATAAAAATCATACGATGTACCACCGGTAGCTATAAATACCATACCGCGTTTTTTATCAACGCTCAGGCCGGCCCAGTCATTTGCACCACCAAATTCTTTCCAGGCATTTTTAGGCCAGGTGTTGTAACCCAACTCGCCTGGTAGGGGGATGGTGTGAAAGGTCCAGGTAAGTTTGCCTGTAATTACATTAAATGCCCGTATATACCCGGGTGCAGCACCATAGCTTTCGTCAACCCTTGCACCCATTATAATAAGGTCGCCATAAACTGCGCCAGGCGATGACGATCCGGCGGACCGTATCGTTTTAGGATCATCGCGCAAACCCACGCGCAGATCTACTTTGCCGCCGTCGCCAAAGGTTTGTATTACTTCGCCGGTTGTAGCATTGATGGCGACAAGAAAAGAACCTATCGCCGCTAAAATGCGTTTATCGCTTCCTTTTTCCCAATAAGTTACGCCCCTGGTAACACTGCCGCCATAAGCGCCGCTTGTCGGATCGAACTCCCAAACCTGCTCACCTGTTGATGAGTTAACAGCGTAAATTTTATTGCGGGCAAGCACTGAGTACATTACACCATCAACAATAATAGGGTTGGATTGGCTGCCGCCCCCGCCAAAACCCCTTACAGGGGCAGCACCGGCGGCTGCAGGTGCAGGTGCCGGACCAAATTGCCAGGCTACCTCTAAGTTTTGAACATTGTCTTTGTTTATTTGCGTTAGCGGCGAATAAGCATTGGTTTCAGAGTTGCCTCTGTACGCGCCCCATAAACGGTCATCATTAATGGCAACATATGCCGAATAAGATGCTGCAATAAGTATTAAAGCTGCAATTTGATAGCTTCGCTTTTGCTTTAACGAGGATAGAAAATTTTTAAAAGAAAGATTCATTTTATGTTAATAATTGGGTTTTAATCGGGTTTTTCGGTTTATTAGTTACTCTTCATATTTGAGCACGCTATTATAAGGCTTTTCTGTTAATTGTTTTGTAAAATATGTAATGCATAAGCAGGTAATTTGCCTTCATCGTATTACGACTTTGCGGCCTGCGAACACATATGTGTTTAATCTCCGCGAAAACAAAACCGACCCGGTACTTGTTATACTCTACCAAATAAATTTCTAAAATTATGGAAAGTAATAAAATGAAGACCGACGACAAGAACCAACGTTCGGCGTCGCACGAAAAAAAAAGTCAACCAACAAGAAATAACAGCCGCAGCCAACAGGAACAACAGTCAAGCAATAACAGGAAACATGGCGGTAGCCAGGAAGAAAGCGGCGATAAATACCTGAGTAACGGCTACCTGGATGATAAAGATCGCTATGATGATTCGGAGTTGTAAAATATTATCGCCTTAATTATCAAAGCCACCCTGATAGACCGGGGTGGCTTTGATGTTTTATGAAATATTTTTAATTAACACGAAAACAAACTTTCTGGCGCCCTTGTTATCCATATACCAAATAAATTATCTACGTTATGGAAAACAACACATGGAACAGTGATGATCAGAACCAACGTTCTGGCTCACAAGATCAAAACAACCAACAAGGTAATCAACAAGACTGGAACCGCAGCGGAAACCAGGAACAGCAATCAAATGCAGGTTTGCAAGGGGAAGGTAGCAGCGGAGATCAGCAAGGTCAGCCTGACAGGAACCAGGATCCAACCCGTGGTAGCCAGCAAGAACAGCAACAAGGTAACGCCGATCCCGGTAACCCAAGCAGCGGCTCGCAAGGCCAGTTTAACAGCAACAATCCTAATTTAGAACGTGGCCAGCAACAAGGCAGTAACCAGGAACAACAATCAAATTTTGATCAGGGCAATTCGGGTAGCCAGCAAGGCCAGCAAAACTGGAATTCGGGTCAAAGTGGACAGCAAAGTGACAGCGGCAACCGGCAGGAACAACAAGCCGGCGATCAGGGAGGCTATCAAGATCAGGATTCCTTCAATTCAGGTTCGCAAAGCGACAATATGCGTTCAGACAGCGATGACATGAACAGCGACGACCTTGATGACGATACCGAGATCTAAGCACCATTAGTTTTAAATCCGATAAAGCCACTCTGTAACCGGGGTGGCTTTATTAGGTATTAACTCCGGCTTAATTACGTCAATATTTATAGTTTTTGCTTATCCCCTTTCTAATTGTAACTTAGTTACATGAGGAGAAATTTCTGGTTAATAATTACTGCTTTTGGGGGATTGATACGTTTTGACGCGGCTGCACAGGCTGACACCGCTCGTTACGGGAAGCGCATGGCGGCTACGGTAATGACGCTGTGGAAGGATTCGCTCGTGTTTGACCGCAACAGGAACGCTGTTTGGAGTTATGATCAGGGTGTTATTTACAACGGGCTTACAGGCCTGTGGAAGCAAACCGGCAACGGCGACTACTTTAAATACATAAAGGCCCGTATAGATAAATATATCTCAGCGGATGGCTCATCCATCCGCACCTACAAAAAGGACGATTATAACCTGGATAACATAAAAAATGGCGATGCTTTGTTGATGCTTTACAGGGTAACCGGCGAAGAAAAGTATTGGAAAGCAGCATCGTTGTTGTATAATCAGTTGAAGAGTCATCCACGTACGCAGGAAGGCGGTTTCTGGCATAAAAAGGTGTATCCGCATCAAATGTGGCTGGATGGTTTATACATGGCTGAGCCGTTTTACGCTACTTACGCAGAGATGAGCCACAATGCCGCCGACTTTACAGACGTTGCTAATCAGTTTATCTTTATTGAAAAACACACCCGCGACGCTGTCACAGACTTGCTTTACCACGGGTGGGACGAATCAAAAGAGCAACGTTGGGCCAACAAGCAAACGGGGAACTCGCCAAACTTTTGGGCGAGAGCAATGGGTTGGTACGGCATGGCCCTGGTTGATGCGCTGGAGCACTTTGCAGATAACGACCCAAACAAAAAACAACTTGTAGCCATACTTGACCGTTACGCCGCCGCTGTTGTAAAGGCGCAAGATGCAAAAAATGGCCTTTGGTGGGATGTAATGAACTTCCCGGGGCGCAAAGGTAATTATTACGAAGCATCTGCGGCCTGCATGTTTACCTATACGCTCGCCAAGGCTGTGCGATCGGGGTATTTACCCCACTCCTACGCCGCCCCTGCGTTAAAGGCTTATAAAGGTATTTGTAAAGAGTTTTTAGCTACTGATGCAAACGGATTACAAACGCTTAAGGGAACTGTAAGTGTAAGCGGATTAGGCGGCAACCCCTATCGCGACGGTAGCTTTGAATATTATATTGGCGAAAAGGTGGTGGATAATGACCTGAAAGGCGTTGGCGCTTTTATACAAATGTGCAATGAGATAGACCTGTTAAAGGCGATACCTGCCGGTAAGCCTGTTAATGTTTTGCTGGATGGATATTTTAACCATGAAACCCGCAAAAACCCAATTACCGGCGATACAGAGCAATATCATTATGTATGGAGCGAGGAAGATAACAACGGCTTTTCTGTTTTGAAAACTATCCTGACGGGTTTAGGCGCTTCAACCCGGTTCACTGCCCTGCCGCCGGATAACAATACGCTCCGCAACGCGGATATATATGTTATTGTTGATCCGGATACTGAAAAGGAAAGCCCCGTTCCTAACTATATCCGGGATGCGCACATAAAAAGTATTTATAACTGGGTACAAAAGGGCGGTGTTTTGCTACTATTAGGTAATGATAAAGACAACGCGGAGTTTGAGCATTTTAACCAATTGGCGGATAAATTCGGCATAATGTTTAACAATGATTCGCGCAACCGGGTAATGGGCTTGCAGTTTGAAATGGGAACGTTGAATGTGCCGGCCAAACATACCATCTTCCCTCATGTAAAACAGATCTACATAAAAGAGCTGGCAACATTAAGTATTAAACCTCCTGCGCGGTCTACGTTTACAGATAAGGGGGACGTAATAATGGCAGTTGCAAAAGTGGGCAAGGGTACGGTGTTTGCTCTCGGCGATCCGTGGTTATACAATGAATATGTTGATGGGCGTAAATTACCGGCTAACCTGCAAAATTATACTGCTGCGCAGGATTTGATGAGGTGGTTGATCCGCAACAGCAAGTCAGCTAAGAGGAACTAGTAGATGGTTATACGGCCCACGGGCCATGTTTTCAAATTAAACAATATCAATACCAGCTCTGGCCGGAGCTTACGGCCTAAAAGTTTACAAAACAAATCCCTGTGCTTTTCATTCCTCTAATAGCGATGAAACAATTACCAAAAAACACAGCACTTACAGGGCAGTTAAAATGGGTTGAGCGGATAGCTTCCGTTATGGACGACAAATTCCGCTTCCCCGGTACAAATTTTCGCTTTGGGCTCGATCCTGTCCTGAACTTCATCCCCATTGCTGGAGATTTTTCAGGCTTTATCGTAGCAGCAGCGCTACTTTATGTAATTGCAAAGAACGGTGGTGTGAGTCGCAAGGTGCTTGTTTTAATGGCTGTTAACATTTGCGTGGATGGGCTTCTTGGCGCAATCCCTCTCATCGGGCAGATCTCCGACTTCTATTTTAAAGCGAATACCCGCAACATTAAGCTGCTAAAAGAGCATTACCAGGAAGGCAAGCACCAAGGCAGCGGTAAAGGTATTATTGCCTTAATATTAATAATACTGGTAATTTTCCTTGCGTCAACTATCTATGTGTCTTACATATTTCTCCAATGGTTATTTGGGCTTTTTTGATAGCCTAATAATTCCCGGCATACTAAACCATGGCAGCAAAGCCGGCTCTAATACTTATCGTTCAAAAAAACTATTTTCGTGGAGTGGGGTTTTGAGATGGTTACATTTATAGCAACACAGCTTTAGCGTTAACAAAACTAAATGGGTAAAATTTTTACTATAACCGAGGGGCTAGAAAACCTGGGCGCTCTGCATACGGGCGGTCAGGGTTCGGTATATAAAGGTAGGCGCATCGGCGAAATTTTTGTAGCAGTAAAGCTTTTGCCTACCCCAATTCACGCCGAAGATGAGAACGATAAGCACTATAAAGATTTTATTAACGAGGTAGAGAAATTAAAAAGGGTTAACCAGGTATCAAACCCCAACGTGGTTAAGATCCTCAACTCCGGCATTACCGAAAGCGGCTCGCTCCCCTTCATCGAGATGGAATTTATTGAAGGGCCTGATCTTGCGGAACTGCTTACCGAAAAAGACACACCTGTTTTCACCATTCCTGAAGCCATTAAGGTGGCTTATCAGCTTGCAAATGCGCTAAGCCATTGCCACAAGGTATCAGTAAAGCATGGCGATATCAAAAGCAACAACGTTAAATTCAACATCAATACAGGCAACTATATGCTGCTTGATTTTGGCCTTGCAATTATGAGTGACGAGCAGCGACGGAGCAGCTTACGAAACGCGGGGGCGGTAGAGTTTATGGCGCCGGAGCAGAGCGAGGGCAACCTGCTGCCGCAAAGCGATGTTTACAGCTACGGCATTATCCTTTACGAGTTGCTGGCGGGTACCGTTCCGTTTAAACTGAATGACAACGGCCAAACCGCCCGTAATGCTGTAATGATAGCACACCTGGAGCAAGAGCCACCCGATCTGCTGGCGTTGCGTGAAAAGAACATGCCTTTAAACTGGCCCGAGGAACAGCGCCGCCGCGAATTGCAGGTACCCGGGTGGTTGCTAACGCTCATCTCTAAATGTTTGCAAAAGAATCCGGCCGACCGTTACGCCGACGGCACCGAACTGCGCGAGGTGATACAACACAGTGTGATCAGCGTAAAAGATGGTACAGAGAGCGCCCTGATCCTGCAAAACGAAAAAGACGCCCTGGAATTAAAACTACAGGAAGAGATGGCGAAGACAAGCCAGTTACAGCAGGAAATAACACTGCTTAAAAATAGCCAGGCGGCATTTAAGGCAGGGCCGGTTATAGCATCGGCGCCACATAACAATAGTGGCAAAAGTATGTCAAAGGCCCTATTAATCGGTATTGGGCTGCTGCTTACCTGCATGGGTGTATTGGCCGGCCGTTACCTTTTTAATAGTGAGCCGACAGCGGCTGTTTCAGCTCCACAAAATACTATTGCAAGTACCGAAAGCTCAAAAGAAGCCCGGACGGAGCCAGAGCCCGAGAAAAACATAAAGGAAGAACCAGAGGTAACGGTAAAGAAGCCTATTGGGAAACCCGAAACGCTGGCGGTTAAAAAAATAAAAAAAGATTCAGCTAAAAAGGTGGTAAAAAAAGCAGAGCCTAAACCAAAGCCTGCCGAACCGGCGCCGGTCAATAGCGGTAAGGGCAGCGATGTAGGTAAAGTATTTACAGTGTTTACTACTTACGCCTACTTCCACGACCGCCCGAACGAGGCAAGTAAACGTGCCGCAAATATAAACCAGTGGAACAACGCACGCTTAAAAGCCATTGACGACCGAAATGGTTTTATTTATGTGGTGTATACCAACGATAACGGACAAACCAGCAAAGGCTGGCTCAGGAAAAAGGACTTGATTGTGGTTGGGCAATAATGATAACCAGTTATTTCCCGATACAGAACTTACTAAAAATGTTCTCCAGCAGGTCATCGGTAGTAACGGCGCCGGTAATTTCTCCAAGATAATGCAGGGCCTGTTTTATATCCATCGACAGGAAATCAGAAGTTACGGTTTCCATGCCATCCAACACCCTGATAAGGGCTTCTTCGGTTTTTTGCAGTGCCTCCAGGTGACGTATGTTGGTCACTAAAATATCGTTACCTTCTAACTGGTTTTTTACAGCAGCGTGGTAGATTTTATTCTTCAATTCATCAATATGGCGCTTCTCCTTTGCAGAAATAATAATAGCGCTTTCAGTATGCGGAAGAGCAGAAAGCTGCTCTTCGGTAAGCAAATCGGCCTTATTAGCTACTATCAGCATAGTAATACCCGGTTTTTGCAAACTCTCTAAATCAGCATTGAGTTCGGCAAGCGTTATCAGTTCTGCATCATAAACATAAACCAGCAGCGACGATGTGCTGATCTTCTCCATAGTGCGCTCCACTCCTATTTTTTCAATTGCATCTGTGGCTTCGCGGATACCGGCGGTGTCAATCAGCCGAAAGTTTATGCCATTAATATTCAACACCTCCTCAATAGTGTCTCGGGTGGTGCCGGGTATGTGGCTCACAATGGCACGTTCCTCGTTTAACAAAGCATTTAATAGGGTTGATTTACCCGCATTCGGCCGGCCGGCTATTACGGTGTTAATACCTTGCTTAATTGCGTTGCCCAGTTCAAACGACTGTATCAGCACAGTAATAACGCGCAGAATATCATTAATAAGTTTTTTTAGCTGATCGCGATTGG
>CAMLFI010000110.1 GCA_946479225.1 uncultured Mucilaginibacter sp.
AAATAAAGGCCAGGCAGAAATTGTGATCAAGTGCCTAAAAGCTTTACTCCCGCAGCCTTTAACCCCTTAATAATATTCTCCTGAAGCTCCATTTTAGTGGTCAGAAAATCGGCTGGCTTTACCCAAACGTTTACCGCAAATCTGATTGAGTCGACCTCCAGTGATATGATGCCTACCCTTATAGCGGGGTTATTCAATACAGCTTTACTGGCCTTAACAGTATCTAAAATTATTTGCTTTACCTGGTCAATATCTACTATATAGCCTACCTTAACTTCAAAATCAAGCCGACGTTTGCCTTCGCGGGTAACGTTTACTATCACCTCGTTAAATAGCTTGCCGTTGGGAATGATAACCGTTTTGTTATCAGCAGTAAGTAAAACGGTATAAAATATCTGTATAGAGGTTACTTTGCCATCCTGACCTTGAGCAACGATGCTGTCATCCAATTCAAATGGTTTCAACAACAATATAAGCACTCCCCCCGCAAAATTTTGAAATGTACCCGATAACGCTAAACCTATAGCTACCGTAGCGCCGCCAAGTATTGTGCTAACATTAATAATGTTGATTTGGTTTATTGCCAGTACAGATACGATGAGTAAAACGTATAGCGCTGTTAACGACAGACTAAGAAAAAACGGTTGCAAAGAAGAGTGAACTTTCCGCCTGCTCATCCGGCCACGCAAACGTGTGCCTGTAAACTTAATTATCCGTAGGCCTATTAATAAAACTATTAAGGATAAAATGAATTTAATGCCGTGTTCTATTAGCCATCTATTGGCCTCGGCATAAAACGTGTGTAAATTGAAATCTTCTAGCTTCATGATCGAAGCACGAAGTTAATGAAAATTACCTTCCGTAAATAGTAACAAACAACTCGGGCACTTTAAACAGTACCCAGTCAACCAGCGTTGAGCGTACATGCTTTGTTGTTTGTGTTAAGCGTTTCATACTTAGATGTAGTCAATTGTTGTGCCTCTTTTGGATATTTTAAATCCTGACACAAAAATAAGCCGCGTAATGGTCGTTTTTGTCGAAAATTAATCATTTGATTAACGGATGACCGTGAGTTTACTCCATAATGACAATAAACTACTGTTCAATAAACTGCATTGCTGTACACAATTAAATACAGCTACTCAAATTAAAATTTATATACCTTTAGATATGTCTAAACCGTATTTAATGAGAACATTAGCACTGTTGATCTTCGTATCAGCAAATGCATTAGGGCAACACAGCCCTGCGGTATTTAATACTTATATAGCACGCCACGCCGACTTTAGCCCGGTTAACTTATTAACCGAAGAGCAATATCATGTTGTTAACCCCTTACCCGACTCTTTAAACCTTAGGGTTGACACAATAACCGACCTGCAAACTATCATCAATAAACAAATGCAGAACAAGGTTTACGCGGTAGACATAGAAAGAACCAATAAACAGAACCTTGAGGCAATATTTGATCTGTTGACCCAATTTAAAAACTTAACATTTTTAAAATTAAGTGATCCGTTTTTCCCTAATGCTAAAGACAGGCAGTATCAATTGCCAGAGAACATAAAGCAGTTACAGCAAATTAAAGCTTTTGAAGTTTCGTTTACAGATAAGCTTGATGTAGACGATGCGCTGGATAAACTGAAAGACTTTAAGCAGCTTAGCGCGCTGGCAATAACTGCTTATAATCATCCTGTATTATTAGGTCTGGGTAAATTGCCTGGTGTTAAATATATCAAACTGGCATCAAAAAATCTTGAAGGAGTTGATGCAAGCAAATTTGATTGGCAAACGCTGCACTTATCCGGAAGTTTACCTAAAGACGGGCCCGATACTGCGGTTTTATCAAAGTTGTCGGGTATAAAAACGCTTACCAACCTTGCTCTTGAATACTACTCCTTAGGTAACGCTACGGCATTGACCCAATTTAAACAACTTGCTACTCTTAGCTTAACCAACTGCGATTTTGCACCTTCAGTAAGCTTTTTTTCTAGAATTGCACCTCTTAAAAATCTCACCAATTTATCATTTGTTGACTGGCAAGACAGCGTGCAAAACATTGCCGGGGTAGCACAGTTGAATAATTTGCAGTATTTGAGCCTGATACTCCCTTCATTAGGAAAACATCCCGAACAATTAACTTCTATACGCACGTTAAAAAATCTTCAATCCCTTAGTATTGTCTCAGGCAAAATATCCAGTTTGCCCGATATATTTGAGGGTCTGATCAAACTAAAAAAAATTCGCCTTGACGGTAACCTGCTTGAGCAATTGCCTGCAAGTATATTTGATTTACCACAACTTGAATACCTAACCGCCGGTTCTAATAAACTGCGACAACTGCCCGCTCTTAAAGATTACAAATGCAAAAACCTTAAAACGCTTATTTTAAGTTATAACGCTTTAACAACCTTGCCCGCAGCAATAACTACTTTAACTAATCTGGAGCAGATTGATGCGCAATACAACAAATTAACCGCACTACATGGCAGATGGCAAAGTTTGACAAAATTGAAGAACATAGTTTTGCAGAATAATGAGCTAACCGCATTTCCGGAAGGGTTGCAACTGCTATCATCTCTTGAAAAAATTAACATTAGCAGCAATGAGCTTGCTGCGATTCCAGATATCACGGTTGCTGGTGATTATAAGCTTAAGTCTCTAAATGTAGGGAATAACCAGCTAATTGCTTTGCCTGATAATATCGGACGATACACCCTACTTGAGTATTTATGGGCCGATGGAAACAGGCTTTCCGCGCTTCCTGAATCATTAGGCAATTGCAAAAAAATTAAGCTTTTGGATTTCCATTCCGAGAATCGCAGAATGACATTTGATGCTGACAAGATCGGGAATGCTCAATATAATTTTACCGTTAAAGACAGTAGCAAACATAACGACATAAAAACTTTACCTCCACAGCTTAAAGATGCCCCCGACTTAACGCAGATAAATCTGTCGGGTAATCCTAATGTTAACGGCAATAATGTGTTTGCTATCTTGTTATCAAGGCCGCGGAAAAATTTACGAGTTAAGTTACGCGAAACCAATATAACCCAACTGCCCGCCAGTCCTAACTGGGGCGATCTCACATTTTTCGAGTTGGATCTGAGCTATAATAAACTGGAAACCTTACCGGCAGAATTTGCGCAGGTTAACACCATTTATCAAATTGAACTGGCTAAAAACCCTTTAAAAGTGGATGGGGCTGTCTTTAACGGCACCATAACCAACAAAGGCGATATGAAGGTATTATATGATGAACTGCATATTGATTTGCCGCCGAATATCATTTCGAACAGTGAATATGCCGCTGCGCTGGCAAAGCATATCAGAGACTTTTATTACGCCGGCAAGTGGGAGAAAGGCGTTGAATATGCCAGGAAGGCAATAAGTGCCGACCCTTTAACCTATGCAAATACCGTAGGTTGGGATTACATAGGTATCTGCCGTTTTAATGCAAAGGATTATGTGGGTGCAATAAAAGATCTTGAGCGGTATTTAGTTAAGACAGAGCGCAACCTTATTCGTGTTATTAATTTTATTGATCCGGTGATACGTTTTAAAGCGCAGGCTCATATAGCTTTAGGACAAACGCTTGAGGCAGCTAAAACATACGAGTATTATTACACAAATTATGGGCGCGGCCTACCACAAGCGGCCGTATTCTATAAAGCAGCAGGCAACGAAGCGCTATTTAAATCATTGCTGGATATGGCTTTGCAAAACGACCTTAATACGCTTGAAGCCAACAAACAATCAAAGATAAAAGCTACAGATGATACTGTATTAGACTACGCAGAATTACTTTTAATAGCCAATAAACCCGTGGATGCAATTGAGGTGCTTGCTAATTATACGCCTTCTAATAGACCACGCCAAACCATTAAGAGTTATTTGCTGGCTACAGCCAATTATCTAATGGATGATAAGCAATTTGAAGCCCTTAAAATATCGCTTGGCCAGGTAGTATCAAACAATGGAAAGATAACCAGCTGGGATTTTGATCTGTTTAATACCTGGCTTAAATATTCAGGGCTATCAAAATTTAAGCAAGATCAATTGATTGATCTTCAAAACATGGCTAAATGAAAAAAGCCCGCTAAAATTAGCGGGCTTTTTATGTATTCAAGCATTGATTGGCTTACATCATGCCGCCCATACCGCCGCCGCCCATTGGTGGGCCACCGGCAGATGCTTCTTCAGGATCGTCAGCCAATACACACTCTGTTGTTAACAACATAGCGGCAATTGAAGCTGCATTTTCTAAAGCTATACGGCTTACCTTAGTTGGATCAATTACACCTGCGCCAATCAAGTTTTCAAACTTGTCGGTACGTGCATTGTAACCAAAATCTGCGGTGCCTTCTTTTACTTTCTGTACAATGATAGAACCTTCAATACCTGCATTCTCGCAGATCTGACGTAATGGTTCTTCAATAGCGCGACGGATGATCTGGATACCAGTATTCTCGTCTTCGTTTTCACCTTTAAGGTCTGCTAAAGCAGCAACCGCACGGATGAAAGCTACACCACCACCTGCAACAATGCCTTCTTCAACAGCTGCACGGGTTGCGTGTAATGCGTCGTCAACACGGTCCTTTTTCTCTTTCATTTCAACCTCTGATGCTGCACCAATATACAATACAGCAACACCGCCTGATAATTTAGCTAAACGCTCTTGCAATTTCTCTTTGTCATAATCAGAAGTTGTAGCTTCCATCGATACAGAGATCTCATTGATACGGCCTTTTATAGCAGCGGCGTCACCTTTACCATTGATAATGGTTGTGTTATCTTTATCGATAGATATTTTTTCCGCCTGACCTAAGTCGCTCAATTCAGCTGATTCTAATTTGATACCTTTTTCTTCAGATATAACAGTACCACCGGTTAAGATAGCAATATCTTCAAGAATAGCTTTACGACGATCTCCAAAACCAGGAGCCTTAACAGCAGCCACTTTCAATGAGCCGCGAATCTTGTTAACTACTAAAGTAGAAAGTGCTTCGCCTTCCAGATCTTCAGCAATAATTAACAATGGCTTGCCTGTTTGTACTTGTTTTTCAAGAATAGGAAGTATCTCTTTCATTGAAGAGATCTTCTTGTCGCAGATCAAGATGTAAGGGCTTTCCAGTTCAGCTTCCATTTTGTCAGTATTAGTAACAAAATAAGCTGAAAGGTAACCGCGGTCAAACTGCATACCTTCTACTGTTTTAACTTCAGTTTCAGTACCTTTTGCTTCTTCAACAGTAATAACGCCTGCGGTACCAACTTTTTTCATCGCATCAGCAATCATTTCGCCAATCACCTCGTCGTTATTTGCTGATATAGACGCAACTTGTTTGATCTTGCTGAAATCATCACCAACATCTTGTTTTTGTCTTTTCAAATCGGCAACAACAACTTTAACAGCTTTGTCAATACCACGTTTCAAATCCATTGGATTTGCACCTGCAGCTACGTTTTTAATACCCGCAGTTACAATAGCCTGCGCTAAAACAGTAGCGGTAGTGGTACCGTCACCGGCCTGATCTGCAGTTTTTGATGCTACTTCTTTCAGCATTTGAGCACCCATGTTCTCAATAGCGTCTTTTAGCTCAATTTCTTTTGCAACAGTTACACCGTCTTTAGTTACAGCAGGTGAACCGAATTTTTTATCAATGATTACGTGACGGCCTTTAGGACCCAAAGTAACTTTTACTGCATTAGCCAGAATATCTACGCCTCTTTTTAGCGCGTCTCTCGCTTCAACGTTATATTTAACTTGTTTTGACATGTTTGTTTAATTTTTGAATTAATGATTTATTGAATTACTGATTTTGGTATTGATAGATATGAATTCATTAATTCATTCCTTCAATAATTCAGTAATTAATTAAAGAACTACGTAAATATCAGATTCTCTCATTATCAGGTAATCCTTACCGTCAATGGTAATTTCCTGACCGGCAAATTTGCCATAAAGCACTTTATCGCCTTCTTTAACTGACAACGGAATTAAGTTACCGGTTTGTTCGGCATATTTGCCGGGGCCTGTGGCTACAACTGTACCGTGTTGCGGTTTTTCCTGAGCAGTTTCAGGAATGTAAATACCTGATGCTGTTTTGGTTTCGGCCGGAGCAGCTTCAACTACCACCCTGTCTCCGAGAGGTTTGATGTTTAATGACATAATGTATACTATTTTTTAGTTTATATAAAAGTTTTACTTCGTGCTTGCTTTTACACATCAATTATGCCAAGCATCAAAAAAAATAAAAATTGGCACTATTGGCTGTTTTATTGTCAGTTTTATTCTAATCAGGTTTTCAAGTATGACTCAAGTTTTAACCCAGTGTGTCATCATGACAGTTATATGATATAACAAAAAAAGGCTTTGGGGTTACCAAAGCCTTTTAGTATGTTTTGATGAAACTTACTTCTTAGATGTATCAGTTGGAGTTGCCGGCGCTAGAGGCGAAGGCATTGTTGTAGCGGGTGCAGCTGTGCCGGGAGTAACCTCAAGTGACTTTTTTTGCTGCTCCTGATACTTGCTTGTAGTACCGGCCACAGGGCCATCTTTAGCAACAACGTTAATACCCAACGCCAGTACCATTAAGGTGATAGCTAATACCCACGTACCTTTTTCTAAAAAATCGCCTGTTTTTTGCACACCCATTAACTGAGATGAGCTTGAAAAATTTGATGAAAGACCGCCACCCTTAGGGTTTTGTATCAAAACGATAAGCCCAAGCAACGCGCATACTATCACTACCAGGATCACTAATACTATTAACATATCTTTATTAATTTATTTTATTTTCTAATTGTTCAATTTGGCCTGCAAAGTAAAGGCTTTTTTCCGGGAATTTCAACATCAATTTTTTGTATGTTGAAATGGCCTTATGATACAGCATTTGCTCGGTATATATTTTGGCAAGCGTCTCGGTTACAAGTTCATTCCGGTCTTCCGAGCTTTTCTTGGCTTTATTCTCACTATTTAATTTAACACTACTTGGATGCTTTATCTGCGGCTCTTCGTAAATAAACTTTTCAATTATCTTATCCGCTTTTGTTTCGGCAGTCGGCGCGTCTGTTTTTGGCGGGATAATATTTAAATCGCTAACTACTGAACTTACTGCAAATATGTTTTCAACATACTGCTGCTGCAGGTTATCTGCCACAGGCTGCTGCTTCTCGGCAGGGGCAACAGTTGCTGAATGAAATTTACCTTCATCTGCAAAGGGCTGGTAAGTAGCCGCGTGCTCTTTACGGGTTTTATCCAACCACCACATAAAACTGTAAGGCATTTTCTCGTCGTTATACCTTGAAACGTGCCGGCCTCCTTTGCTGGCTGGTGTGACTTGCGTTACAATATTTGCCGAGGTATTAGATGAATCGTCTTCGGTAACTGCGGGCTCAAATACAAAATAACTATCCCCTGCGCTTGTTTCCTTTTTCTCCTGATCGTCTGCAGCCACATTGGTCGAAATATTATCCGCAGCGGATGATTGTTCAATCCCTATATCCTCAATGCTTACAATTTCCTCAAATACCTCATCATCTATCTCCTGATGAGGTTGGGTTGGCTTGCTGCCTATCTTACTATCTTCAGTTTCGGTATATTGTATCTGTTCAACATCCGGCTCATCATCAAGCATTAAAGCTTCGTCGCCATTTTTCTCATCGGCATAAACCAGGTCAGTTTCTACCGGTACATG
>CAMLFI010000111.1 GCA_946479225.1 uncultured Mucilaginibacter sp.
GAGGGCAAGGCGCGCTGTTAGCACAGAAATAGCCTGTCGGTAGTCGGCTTTTCTATATAACGAATCAGATTTTATTATAGCGGGATCTTCTGCTAAAGAAAAAATGGGAAGACAACAGAACAATAACAGGTATAAGCAGAACTTCTGTGGTAAGGCATCATACGATGTCGTCATTTATTAAAATTGTAATGGTTTATAAGCGGAATGCTTGTGCAATATAGCAATTATAATGGCAACGGCATGGTTATTAAACGCTGTAAGCGAGACTTATAACCTGCTTTTTATCGGCCCGATATATTTTTTTGCCATAACAATATTGGCAAACTTAATGTGATGAGAAGCACCGGCAGGGGATTTGTCGTCAAAAAACTCAATCCAAAGGTAATTGATCTTTAAAGCTTCGTCGGTACGCCACCTGAAGCCCTGAAAAGGAGCACCCGCAGGTGTATTGATCCATGAATCGGCATCCCAGCGCCCTTTCGGGAAGCCGGGGCCCCAATGGCCAACTTCTTTACCATCCTGCCATACTTTAAGCTCTCCGTTATAAGCAGATACGGGATTATTCATTTTTATCATCACTTCCACGCACATCCATTTATCCCATTGCAGCTGCGGCGATGCAACACCGGCGTTTATCATGTCGTTGCCATAACAAAGGCCGCGGCCGCCTGCTTTCATATCGCCCCAATAAACATAGGTATCCATCGCAGGCGTGTTAATAGGCTCATAAGCCACAGCAATACGCTTATCGCCTAAACCGCATATGCCCGCTTTTGGACTTGGATAGGGAGTTGAAGGATTGTATCCACCAAACCACAAAGATTCATGGTGGATATATCCTTTAGAAGAGAGGGGATATTTAACGTAATAACGTAGATACACTACGCTATCGAAGCCGTTTTTAAACTGTTTGTACAGATGTCCGCCATCGTTTACGCCACCTATATTGGTAATTTTTAAAGCAGGGGATAGGCTGCCCCCGGGAACGTCGTTCTTATCGGTCGACATTCCGGCCCCATTCCTAACGTCGGTATAGCGACTTGTGATATTTTTTATGCCATCACTAAAATCCTCCGCATAAAGTACGTCCGGGTCGTGGGCAATACCAATATCGTTCAAATACTTATCGGCAATGCCTGCAGGCTCTCGCTGTACAAGTGGTTTAAAACTTGTTATGGCAACTAATAGCAGCGCAAAAAAGATCAGCCTTATATTCATTGGTATAAATATAATAGCTTAGTGCTAACGATTTATGGCAGGCGCTATTTATTAGTGATATGCCTCAGCACAAAATCAGCAGAGTATGCTTTGATCATATTTCTCACGCTTCTAAATTCGTCCATTACTTCCTCCGCCGAACCTGTTGCCTTTGCTGGGTCAGGAAAGTTTTGATGAAAGCGCGCTACCTTACCGGGGAAGTAGGGACAAGCTTCATTAGCATTATCGCATACAGTTAAAACAGCGTCAAAATCAATATCAGCGTATTCGTTAACATTGTTGGATGTATGGCCTGATATATCAATATGGTCTTCTGCCATTACCTGGATAGCCTTGGGGTTAACGCCATGTGTTTCAATACCGGCGCTGTAGATCTGTGCGGCATCACCGGCAAAAAATTGTAAATATCCTTGTGCCATCTGGCTGCGGCAGCTATTACCTGTACACAACACTAAAACTTTCTTCATATATATAATTTAAACTAATAACCAGATAAGGTTGATGATGCAAAATTTGGCATCCCAACCGAAGATCAATTGCAGCACCAAAACCGAAGTGGTGATAACAATTGCCTTTTTATATTTAATAATTACAGCTAACATCTTAACAACAGCCTGAACCCGGTGTACAGCAATCGGCAGCAACAGCCAGGTTTTTTAATTGGATCTTCGGCTTAACTTCTGCTGCCGGCGCACAGCATTCATCGCCTTTTTCGTCGGTACCGCAACTGCCGCCTCTTTCAATCGCTTTGCATTGCACTGTGTCTGCGCGAAGATCAACTACCAGGTTGTCTCCCTCAATAAGTAAACCCTGAGGCAACATCTGGCGGGTGTCAAATTTGGAGTTACCAAACTCTATTTTAACTATACCATTAGGGTTTAAGGGCAATGCCTTCTCAACTACGTTTATTATTGACAGTGCTTTACTAGCCTGCATCGCTCTTTCTGTTGATTTACCGGAAGGTTCCCAAAGCTGTACTATTATCTCGGTCCATGCATTCATTACTCCGCCGCAATCTACAGATGTTACAGGCGCCTGTTTTATTTCTGTTATATGATAGGCAGCGTCTACCCATTTGTCTTCGGCGTATTTAAATTGTAGCGTTAGGGTTGTATTGGCATTTAGTTGTTCTTTAAACGCCTGCCATTTTATTGTTTCCATATGATTTGTATATTAATATGTTATTGCAATATTACGATGATTGGTTGCAAATTTTTTTAACAGCAGCTTTTAGGCTCAGTATACGAATCAAAAAAGCGATTCAAGTTTGTTTTAAGCAGGGCCCAGGCTTTAGGCTCAATGCAATAGCAAACGCTGGCACCTTCAATAGTGCCTTGTATCAACCCTGCATTTTTAAGCTCTTTTAAGTGTTGCGATATTGTTGCCTGTGCAAGCCCCAATTCATCTACCAGGTCGCCGCAAATGCAGGCGTCGGCTTTTATAATCTGCTCCAGTATAGCTATGCGTGCGGGATGCGCGATGGCCTTTAGCATAACCGCTAACCGGTTTTGCTCATCCGAAAATATATCTGTACGTGTTATGCCCATTGTTATATCGCAATATTACGATATAATAATTAAACTGCAAATTTTTTCAAAAAAAATGCCCCCAAATAGTTTATCTACTTGGAGGCATTACGAGTTTCTAAATATTATTGCTTTGCTATTTTATACAGCTTGCCGCTATCAGTACCGGCGTAAATAGAGCCGTCTTTACCGGTAGTAATGCAGCGCCAGCGTTCTCTTTTATCAGCTAATAAGCGCTCTTCGCCAACTACTTTATTGTTTTCAATAACAAGGCGGGTGATAAACATACTGCTTAATCCGGCAATAAACATGTTGTTTTTCCACTCGGCAATATTACCGGTATAAAACATCATATCGCCGGGTGATATTACAGGATCAAAGTAATAAACAGGCTGTATCATTCCTTCTTTTTGCTGTATACCATCATAAACCTTTGATCCCCTGTATTCAATGCCATAGGTAATTACGGGCCAGCCATAGTTGCCTCCGGCTTTTATTAAATTTACTTCATCGCCGCCTCTTGGTCCAAACTCAACTTCCCAAAGGTCGCCGGTAATGGGGTGAAAAGCCATACCGTCCTGGTTACGGAAACCATAGGCATATATTTCGGGTTTAACACCGGCTTTACCAATAAAAGGGTTGCCGGCAACCGGTTTACCCTCTTTTGTTATACGGAGTATTTTTCCGGTGGTAGTACTCAGGTCCTGCGCTTTTACGCGTATATCATCAGCCATACGGTCGCCTGAACTTACAATGATGTTGCCCTGTTTATCAAACAATAAACGCGAACCAAACTGACCGGCACCTCTATATCGCGGTGTTGCTTCGTAAATAATCTTTACATCTTCCAGTTTGGTTTCGTCTGCAGATAGTTTGCCTTTGGCAATTGCCAGGGTAGCACCACCTTCGCCGGGTTGGGCGTAGGTCCAGTAAACCATGCGGTTTTTAGTAAAATCAGGGTCAATATTCACATCCAGCATGCCGCCCTGACTGGCAAATTGTACAGGGGGGAAACCAGTTATGTTTTTATCAATTTTACCATCGGCAGTTAAAATTTGCATCGTGCCGGATTTACCGCTTATAAGCAAGCGACCATCAGGCAAAACTTGTATGCCCCAAGGCAGGTTCAGTTCGGTATTAATTACGGTAACTGTGTAGGGCGTTTTTGTAGTAACACTACCTACACGTGTTTGGCCAGCAAAAGCCGGTTTATAATCGGAATTTGGTTTGCTTTTTTCCACAGGTTCGCCTGTTTGGGCCATACTAACTGTGGCTGCTGTTAGCAGGAGAGCGCCCAACGCCAGGCATTTATAAACTGTTGTTTTCATAAAATCGATTGTTATAAGGGCATGAAGTTACAATGTTATCAGCCAATTGTACAAATACAACAAGTTTTATACAATTGTTTCTGTTATGGCTGCGAAAACGCATAAAAAAAGCCGGACCTTTCGGTATCCGGCTCATAGCTATTGTTGCAGTTTAGAATTTATAAGATAACGTGGTTGAGAACATGCGCGGCGGTATAGGGTTTATGCTATAATTCTCATGCACCAAATAATTTATTTCGTTAGTGATATTAGACATTTTAGCTAAAAGCGAAAGTTTTTTGTAGGTATAGCCTGCAGAGAAATCAATAGTAGCGAAATCAGTTGTGTTAATAACTGCGCCACGTGGGTTACCAACTTTAGGTGTATTAAAGCCGGCGTTACGTTTGCCCGTGTAATAACCTGATAAGCCCAATTTTAGTCCTTTCAAATCGCCTTTATCAAATGTATAAAAAACAGTACCGTTGGCGGTATGCGGTATGGTTCCGATAATGCGCTCGCCTTCTGTAATGGTAGCCGATTTAACATAACGGAAATAGTTATAAGCATAACCTGCTATAAAATACCAGTTGTTGGATAGTTTCCCGGTAATATCAATCTCCACACCATCACTTGCGGTTTTGCCGTTAAATTCTTTAACGTTGGTGTCGCCATTAGGTGTGCCGTCTGCTTTGGTTATTGCGGTTTGCGCAAAGCGGTTATTTAAAATACGATATCCGGTTACATTAACAGATAAGCGGCCATTTAAAAAATCGTTCTTTACACCTACCTCGTATTGATCAATTAAAGACGGCCCCATGGGCGAACCATATATGTTTACGCCTGAGTTAGAAGTAAAGTTGTTAGCATAACTTACATAAACTGAAGTAGCTTTAACGGGTTGATAGATCAAAGCCAATTTTGGCGAAAAGGCCCTGTCTACCTTAGCACCATCTATGCCTGTATTAGCGAGGGTAGTTACACCTGTGTCTCCGTTGTAAGTGCTTGCTTTTGGCGTTTTTTGGTAAGTATAACGTATGCCTGCTAATACTTTAAATTTATCAGTTAAACCTATCAGATCCTGTGCAAAGGCTCCCATTCTGTAAATCTGGGTAGCTGTATTTTGATAGATGCTGGTATAAGGAATATCCATACTGGTGGCAAAGGTTGACGGATCCATCAGGTTAAACTGTGGGTAGCTAAATGCGGTAGCGCCATTAGCATATTTAAAACCGTAAGAGGTAGTGCGCGACTGATCTGCATCTGCACCAAATAACAGTGTATGACTGATAGAGCCCGTATGTGCACTGCCGGTCAGGTTTAGCTGCTGATTGAAAGTATATTCTTTTAAATTTGACCTGGTCAATGCACGGTCGGCCTTGCCATCAGCATCAGGGTCTTGCGGGCGTTCTGCGCCAAAATAATTGCGATAATAGGATTGGAAAGATCCAATAGCATTCAATTTCCAGTTATTATTAAAGCGATGAGTTAAATTAATTTGGCCGGTACCTGTATTGGTGTTATTGTATGCCCACGACACGTTTACAAAAGCGCTGCGGGGCAGGTTGGGGATCTTACCGCCTACGGTACCTACACCAAAGTCGGGCGTATAATTACTTTTCAAATAATCACCCTGAACAATCAATTCTGTTTTATCGCTTATTTTGAATAATAAGGATGGGTTAACATAAAAACGGTCGGTTTTTACAACATCGCGGAAGCTGTTTGCATTTTCTTTGGTAGCAATTACCCTGAAGGCAATGCTTTTGCTTATCGGGCCATACAGATCAACAATTGGTTTGTACATATTGTAGCTGCCTACGCGCATGCTTACTTCGCCGCCCCAGTTAAATTTTGGCTTTTTGGTAACTAAATTCACAACCGCGCCGCCGGTAACACCACCATAAAGTAAAGCTGCGCTACCTTTTAATACTTCAACAGATTCAAGTGTGCTGGCCTCGGGCGAACCACCTATAGATGAGCGTGCACCATTTTTAAAGATGTTGTTGGTACCCATATTGTATCCACGGGCAAAAAAGGAATCACCTGTTGAGCCACGATTTTCGCCAAGGGCTACGCCGTTTATGTTTTTCATTACATCGCCCAGACGGTTCATCTGCTGGTCTGATATGATGACGCTGTCGATCACCTGTATAGCCTGGGGAATATCCATCGGCCGCAAGCCTGATTTGCCCACGTTAACCGGTTTATTACGATTGGAGCCCGCGATAACAACCTCATTAAGTTGCGAAGCGTTTTCTATCAGCGTAAAGTTTAGGATAGTTTCCTTACCCGACTGAACAGTAACCTGCTGCATCTGCGACTGCATCCCTATAAAAGATACCCTTAATGTATACGTCCCGGCTTTAATTCCGCCTAAGCGGTAATTGCCGTTATCATCCGTAGTTGTGCCTCTGTTAGATGCGGTTATGCCAACGCTTACAAAAGCGGCCGGCTTACCATCGCTGGTTTGTACATGGCCGCGTATGCTGCCATTTTTTTCTATTTCGTCATTCGCCGCAGCGATTCCCGTCAGTAGTAAAAGAGAGAATAAAATTGTGGTGAGTTTATTTTTCATTTTGTTATGTTTATTTAGACTGATTCTAATCAGCGGCAAATATAGGCTCAGAAATTGATTTGTCAAGGCTATTTAGAATTATTTTAAATAATATTTTTATTTAGACTGATTCTCATTAACTTTGGCCAATCCAAATTATCAACATGAAAAAAATACTGATCGCATTTTTCGCTTTAGCCGCTTTTACAGCGCAAGCGCAGCAGAATACGCTTTTAGAAGCATCGTTTTGGCAAGCTTCGCCATCGGTTGAAGCCTTGAAAGCCGAAATAGCTAAAGGAAATAATCCGTCGCAGTTAAATGCAAACAGTTTTGATCCTGTAGTTACAGCTATAAATGCTAACGCACCTGCAGAGACTGTTAAATATTTGATCGAGCAGCCGGGCAATGATGTTAATAAACTAACCCACGACGGCCGTATCTATCTGCATTGGGCAGCAAGTCGCGGTAACGTTGAGTTGGTTGATTATCTGTTGAAAAAGGGATCAAAGTTGGATCTGGTAGATTCTCATGGAAGTACACCATTGTTGTTTGCCGCCAGCCAGAAAAACACCAAAATATTCGATCTGTTTGTGGCCAACGGCGCTAACTTACAGAAAGACGTTAATCAGGAAGGTGCCAATATACTTTTGCTCGCAATAGCAAATGATAAAGATTTTGTACTGACTGATTACTTCGTATCAAAAGGTGTGAATTTGAATAGTACAGACGCCGCAGGCAATAATGCATTTAGCTACGCTGCACGTTCGGGCAATATAGATTTTCTGAAAAAACTGGTTGAAAAAGGAGTAAAGCCCAATGCTAACGCCATGTTAATGGCTGCGCAAGGTGGTGGTGGCCGTGGTGCTACGCCTACGACTGGTGGTGGTTTAGCTATATTTGAGTATTTAGAAAGTGTTGGAATAAAGCCAACTGCAGTAGCAAAAAATGGCG
>CAMLFI010000112.1 GCA_946479225.1 uncultured Mucilaginibacter sp.
CAAAAATTAAGGCGTTTGAAATCCCCCGCTAACCTAATTATTTGTTAAATCCCTCAGCCACCTCAATAGCTTTCTCCAAAAATTCATCCCTGTTCTCGCGGAGGCCTTTAATGGTTTTGTTTACATAAATATCGGGCTTTGTGCCAATGCCGCGGTGCTGCGAGCCATCCAGCTGCGTTACTTTTAAGCCCGTAAATGAAACGGTGTATTCGCCGGGCAAAGTAAAGGAGTTTATATCTCCGTTGGTGCCTCCTGTTGGCTGCCCTATAAATGTCGCTAATTTGTAATGGTCAATAATGCCGATATAACTCTCGGCCCAGCTGAATTCACTGGCATCAACAATAAATATTATTTTGGCATTTAAGTGGGGCTTAGCCGGCACCAGTTCAAAACCTTCAGTAATATTGCCAACCGTTTGTTGCTGATCTGGATATATACGCTGCGGGGTTTGCATCCAGTGTGTGGCCGTATCTTTTTTTGTTAGCAGGTATTCAATAAAATGATTTGTGGTCCAATTATCTGTCGTAAAATTTCGCAGGTCGCAGATGATAGCTTTGTTTTTCTGCAATTGGGGCAATATTTTATCAATGGCTTTCATGCTGGCAAGCCCTATATTAATATAGGTTACATCATTATTGATGCGTTTAATCGTATCGGCAGCAGGCTTGTCTTTATAATAAGTATACGCTGTTAAAGTCCTTTTTAACAGCGCTTTACCCTCTCTGTTATCAGCACCCAAATAAGTAAGTTTTAATGTGCTATTCTGAATACCAAGTAAGCTTTGGCTTAACGCTTTCTGCATTAAACTGCCGGGCGTGGCTGCAGAAATATATTGTTCAACGACTGCAAAATAAGCTTTTGGGTCCTTGTCGTTTATCGCTGTTATAACGTCGCCTCTTTTTAAACCGGTGGAGCTATCTAATACACGGGTTATAACTAATTTGTCTTCTGCCCAATCCCAGCCAACAGGTAAATAAAAGTAATCTTTAGCTCTTGCCCAGCTAATGTTTATGTGCCCGTCCTGCAGTTTGGCGGTGAGCTTTTTCATAGTTTTATGAAAATCGTTAGCATCTGCATCATTATTTGCGCTGACTAAGGCATCTTTCAGATCTTGTTGCCAATCGGTTTTAACAACATCCAGATAAGGAAAAAAATGCTGAAAAACATTCCATGTAATAACAATGTCGGCAAGGCGGGTAGTCAAACTGTCGGCAGTAACAGCAGTTGTGCTAATCTGATCCAAACTGTTTTTCAAGCTTGTTAATTTCGCCTGATCGGCAACAGGGAAGGTATTGCCATCATTTCCGTAAAGCGAAAGCGGCATGAGTATTTTAAGGCCGCTGCCGATATTTTTGTCGATATACTCGCCAACTTTTGGAACGGTGTTGAATAAACTTGTATGCCGTTTAGAAAAAATATCCGCTGGCTTTTGAGGATGTTTTGCTGTGCTTTTTATCTCGGCCCATTTTTCTGCAGATGAGTTCGCGTCTGCAATAACGCCATAAGTATAGATCTCGGAAGTAGTTTTCTTTGCGGGGTTTAAAGGGTCTGTAACCGTAATGCCCGCGGTTTGCGTGTTAAAGTTATTGTTATAGAGTTCTTTCCACACGTCGCCGTTCTTAATAGAAAGACTAACATTGTCTACCCAAAGGGCGCCCGCGCCCTCTAATAATACGCCAAATCTTAGTCGCTCTGCATCGCTATCTATTGTTCCGTTGACCTCGAAATCCATCCACGCAGATTGTTTAATGAGATTATTAAAACTGTTGTCAAAAAAGCCTACAGTCTTATCCATTTTATCCACCCTTGCCCAGAAGTGGCCGAATCCCGGTCCTGCTAGCAATTTAGCCCGGCCCTTTAAAACAAATTGTTTATTTTGATAGGGTGTTGCATCTATCCCGTTAGACATCGATTCGCCTGTTAGTGCTGTTTGAACGTATTTTTGATATAAAACACTGCGGTTGGTACGTGCGCTTTGAAACTGACTCTCCTTATATTTCATGGTACCTATGCCCACATGCTGCCATGCAATGGTTTTATAACCGCTTAATGACGACGGTATCAGCCGCTGTTTATCAAAAACTACGTTTTCGGTATCATCGGTAATTTGCAATGTGGGCGCAATGGGGGTAAATAACGCTGTTAATGTTTTTTTGAGCGCTTGCCCGTCGGTGCATTTATTTACCTCGCCGGCTCCGTAAATGGCGAATTTATCCCAATCTATCCCCGCCGCCTCATCACTCGGATGAAAATATCTCACATAACCATATAGCTTGGTGAAGGTTACCTGGTTATCAATTTGCTGCTGAGTTTGGGCGTCAGCTTTAGCAAACAGAAAGACAGAGAAGAGTGATAAAATGATTTTTTTCAATTGGCCGGTTTAAACATTTACCAATCTTAACGCAAATATTTTAAGTAACGCAAACTTTAACAAAGTTTTAACTATAAACCAGATAGCTCCCGCTCTATCAATTGAGCCGATATGTTCAATGCTTTAATTCTGCGGGATAGTAATGTTTGCTGCGCCGAATTTGGTTTCAATTTAGGCATAACCTTTTCGCACTTGCCAATTGTTGAATTTATAGCTGTTAGCGCTTCTTGTAATTCTGCTTTTGTGTAGGTGTTCATTGTTTTTATCTCCATTAAAGCAATATTTTGAACAAACTTTTTATGCCAAATATCCTTATTTTGATATGAAGTTAGATAATAAAGAGATACTGTTAAAAGCAAATGCATTCGTAACGCAAGGCAACAACGAAGGCTTTTTAGATTTTTGTACGGAGGATGTGGAATGGGAATTTGTTGGCGACCAAACATTGCTTGGTAAAGAAGCGGTTAGAGCGTATATGAAAACAGCATATACCGAGCCGCCAAACTTTAGCGTAGATAATTTGATAGGCGAAGGTGATTTTGTTACGGCTGTAGGAAAAATAAGTATGAAAAACGACAGCGGGAAGATGATTGATTCTTGTTATTGCGATGTCTGGCGTTTTCGGGACGGCAAAATAGCAGGATTAAAAGCTTTCGTTATTGCAGTATAGCAAACGCCTCGTTCCACACAATTGTAGTTGTAAATAAAAAGCCGCTGATAGATGCAATCAGCAGCTTTTTATGTATAATCTTTAAACTATTACATCGGCCCAATAAGCTCAATAAAGTTACCATCCGGGTCCTGCACAAAAGCAAACTGGCTTTGGGCATTAAGGGCGGTAGGGGTGCTGCCTAACAGTTTAACGTTCATTTTGGCCAGCCTGTCTAACACCAGCTTTAACGATTTTACGTTGATGGTAATGTACTGTGGGCGCACGTCGTCCTGTATAAAGTTTTGTTTGGGATGTGTTGCCTTTGCACCTTTTATGCTGATTAGTTTCCATTCGTTAGCTTCAGGACTGTTTTCCAGCTTTAACACAGTTACAGCAAAAGGTACGCCGTTTGACAGGCCGGAGCGTTTGGCAAAGTCTTCGGCAATATTAAAGCTGCTTGCTTTAACCATGCCTATGCCGTTAACATAAAAGTCGACAGATTTTTCAATGTCGGCCACAACTACGCCAACGCCGATTAGTTTGCTGCTGAAATTAGATTGCGCTTTTGCTGTAAAGCCCAATAGGAGCGCAACAGCCAGCGAAAGAAATAAGTATTTTTTCATATAGATTTATTTGGGCTATAAAGTTGCAGATTATTTTGAAGTTTTTAAATAGTTAGGATTGTAAACCCTGACCGATGGAGAAAATTGCCTATGCGAATTGTAAATCAGCTATTCGCCCGGAAAAAGCTCCTGCGTTGCTAAACCGTTATTTTAACATGCAAATACAGTTAAAACACCCTGTTGTCAGGATGTAACTCATTGTAAATTAGCATAAAATTCACAACATTAAAACTTAACCTATATGCACAAGATCATTATCACAGGCCGCGTTGAAGATGCCGAAGGCGGTGCCATTTTTATTACTATTGCCGGGGCAGACCATTATTCATTCTCTCACAGTTACACCGGCTCATTCCATCTGCCATTAAGCATGAATGAGGGGCGTTATGAGATCATAGTATCCGCCCAAACTACAGGCACCTTCACTTTAAATGTTGAAGGAGAGTACAGCGCGATAGAACCCACCGTGCCGCATAAATTTGAAACTCCCCGTCAGCCTTTTACCCTTGTTATATGAAAAAGCACCTAATTATACTGCTTGTTTTGACCGGCGCTTTAAGGGTATCGGCACAGAATAAATTAACCGCCGAAAAAAAAGATTCGCTTGTAAACGCATCATTGGAAGAGGCTTCCGCTGTAATAGAAAAAGGCCGTGCCCAGGATGATAAACTTAATTTTGCAAAGAGAATAAGCGCCCTGGGCAGTTTCGTTAGTTCAGAGAGCGATGCGCTGACGTTTAAAGCCACCATATTTGGTTTAAGAACGGCAATGCGTCCCTCATTGAATGTTGATTCAATTTATCGTAACCATGTTTTTCAAAGAAACTTCGAGATAGATTTAAGTGCCACACCTAACGAGAGTGTATTTAAATATAGTGGTGTGACAGCGGGTTTTACCTATGCTATCCTTAATAACGTTTCAGTGAAAAAAAGTGACTACGAGAGGTTGTCGCAGTCCTACGACGTAGAAGATCAAGGACTGGGTTATAATAAACTACTTACGGTGCTTGCCGCGTTAAAAATTTCTCATCCTGAATGGCGCGAAACAATTGATAAGCTACTGACCAGTGAATCGCCGGAAAAGGTATTTATCCCCAAAGAATTGGGCAAGGCATTGAAGAAGGAGGGTTTTATAAATGGAGCCGAAGTGTTCAAGGCTGCCGACAAGCAGTTTGCAGACCTTAAGGAAGAGGTTAAAACCCGCCCTTTATTAACTATTGGTCCAAACGTAAATTACGATGGTGAGCGTGGCTGGGCAAAAAAAGTATCAATTAAAGGGGTGTTAACGCTATATAGTCTTCTTAATAAAAATAGAAAAATCGCGTGGTCATTAACTCCCTCTTACTCACTTTCTACCGACACGGCTATGCAAACCGCTAAATTGTCTCGAAAGATATTTAATACCGATTTAAGCGCCAATATTATAATACCTGATGAAAACGGTAAATCGGTTTTTGAAATAAAGCCAATTTTAAGTTACACTAATACTAAAGGAGGTTTATACAAGGATGAAAAGGAAAACGCCTGGAGTTTTGCAACCAAACTAACGTTCAGAATAAATGATGATTTTAGTCTTCCAATAACTTTCAAGGTTACACAAAACAAGCCTAATTTTTTAAGTTTCCTTTCTGTACAATACTCATTATAAACCTTTTAATATCACAGTTATGTTGGCTAATACAGGAACAGTTTCATTTATTCTTTACGGGATATTTATAATAATTACCCTTGCGGGTATGGTAGTTGCGTTCAGGCTGATCAAAAAAAGCCCGGTTGGCGATGTCAGGATCGAAAAAATGATCGAGCTTTTTAAATACTCGGTAGTTTCGGTGGCAATAGCCACGGTTACGCTGATTGTTTCAGATCTGTTTAAAGAAAGGCAGCAAGAGGTAGAGGAACTGGTATATTTTGACAGGTATGTGCAGGATGTAAAAAACGTAGACGGCATAAAGCAACGCCTGCAACTTGCTAAATACCTGGCCATAGTGGCTCCCTCGGGGCAGATGCAGGAGGCCTGGCAACGCTACAGCGATTCGACAAGGGCAGAGTACCGCGAGTACCTGAAGGAGATGGCGGAAAAGAAAAAATTAGATACGGCCAAAAAATTAAGCATTACACAACAGGTTAGAAAAGTTGAGTTGGCAGCGGCTATAGAGCAAAAAGAATCGCCGCTGGTATCCTATCAGAAAATTACAACCGGCAATGTTACTGCAGCACGAGACTGGGAAAGCAAAGGGTTTGATTATTTGTTGCAGAAAGATGTTGCCAACGCTATTAATAGTTTTAACAATAGCGAAAGCAGCTACAATGCCTATCACCAGGTATTTGAAATAGCCCGTTATCTTTCTGAAAATAAAATTCAGCTTGCCAGCAATTCATCGCCATTTTGGAAACAGGCTTACCAAAAAATATCCACTTCCTTTAGTTACGGCATGCCAGAGCAAGTTAAAAGCAAAATGAAGGAACTTGCTGAATAACCTGGTGCGGGGAGGAGGTGTAGCCTTAGTACCCGTTCAGGTTCAAATACTCAATAAAACTATACAAGCTTTGACTACAAAAAAAACGTCCTATCCAACAAAAACAAAACCGCGAACACCACGCTGGCGATGCCATTGGTGGTCATAAAGGCGAAGTTTACACGGCTCAGGTCGTTGGGTTTTACCAGCATGTGTTGATAGATGAGCATGGCACAGAAGAACGCTATCCCTATATAGTATAGCACCCCTACATTGGTATAAAATACCGGCAGCACAATAAATAATGCCGAAAGGACATGTAAAAAAGTAGAAAGCCTCAAGGCGTTTACTTTACCTAAGTAAGCGGGGATAGAATGCAGGTTTTCACTGCGGTCAAAATCTTCGTCCTGCAAAGCATAAATAATATCGAAACCACTAACCCAGCAAAGTACAGCCAGCGAGAAAAAGATGGGCAGCAGCGCGAATTCGCCGGTTACCACCAGGTAGGCGCCGATAGGAGCTAGCGAAAGACCCAGACCCAATACCAAATGGCAAAGCGCGGTAAAGCGCTTGGTAGCGCTGTAACCTAGTACCACTAACAGGGCCACCGGCGAAAGGTAGAAGCACAAGGGATTAATGAACCAGGTAACCACCATAAACAACGCGCAGTTGATGAGCGTAAACGCCAGCGCCGATGTGGGACTAATGCGCCCGGCGGGTATATCGCGTACCTTGGTGCGGGGGTTGCGGGCGTCAATTTCCCTGTCTAAATAACGGTTAAATGCCATAGCCGAGTTACGGGCAAACACCATGCAAAGCACCATCATCACTAATTTTTGCCAGGCAAAGGCATTATCGGTAGTGGTTACCGCCAAAAAAAAGCCAATAAAGGCAAAAGGCATGGCAAATATGGTATGCGAGAAGGTGACCAGCGAAAGATATTTCTTCATTTAATACAGGGCTCTTAACGGTGTAAAAGTAACCAAAACTTTAATAAAAGATGGTAGCCATTACAAACAGGAAGTGTAGCAGGAAGCCAAAAAAATAAGTCTTTCAACTTTGGTGTTCATTTGAATACTTTTGCGGCTTGAAGAATTATAAGATATGAGAGCCTTTTTATTCGACCTTAACGGTACCATGATAAATGATATGGAGTTTCATACCCGCGCGTGGATGCATTTAATGAACCACGACCTGGGCGGAAACTTTACGTGGGATGAAGTAAAGGCGCAGATGTATGGCAAAAACCCGGAGGTGCTGGTACGCATGTTTGGTGCCAACCGGTTTACTGCTGATGAAATACAGGAGCTGTCGTTTGAAAAGGAGCGGCGCTATCAGAAAGAATTTTTGCCGCATCTGGCATTGTTGCCCGGCTTGGCTGACCTGCTGGAGCGGGCACACAAGGCAGGTGTATTAATGGCGATAGGCTCG
>CAMLFI010000113.1 GCA_946479225.1 uncultured Mucilaginibacter sp.
CTCGAGTATGCACTACAGACGCGTGCTCATCACCGCAAGCACCAACATTCAGACCGCCTGCAGCAGCTACAACAACAACGTCATCAGGAGCAGCAAATGCAGCGCGAACAACAACGTCAGCAGCAACAAGCGGAGCGGCAGCAGCAGCAGCCGCAACAACAACAACAAGGAAATGGCGAGCAGCGTAACGGCGGGCGGCGCGGTAACAGAAATTAGTGGTGAATGCTATTAAAACAAAAGCGCCCCGATATCGGGGCGCTTTTGTTGATTATGTTTAGATTGTGATTTGAATTACAACTCTTCGTCGTGCTGGCTAACGTCCAAACCTGCCAACTCTTCTTCAGGAGTTACACGCAGCGGGCTTATCAGGTCTGTTACTTTCAATAAAATAAATGAACCAATGAATGCGAATGCTGATACTGCTACTAAAGCAATAAGGTGTTTTACGAACAGAGCAGTTTCGCCGTAGAATAAACCTTCAGCACCTAAGCTGTTAACGCTTTTCGTTGCGAAGATACCTGTCATTAACATACCAACCATACCGCCTACACCGTGGCAAGGGAATACGTCAAGCGTATCATCAATGTTGGTTTTGCTTCTCCAGATAACTACCAGATTACTAACTACAGCAGCAACTATACCAACTATTAGTGAGCTTGATACAGTGATGAAACCAGCAGCAGGAGTAACAGCAACCAAACCAACTACAGCACCAATACAAGCGCCTACAGCTGATGGTTTTTTACCACGTAGCATATCAAAGAATATCCATGACATTGCAGCAGCAGCTGATGCAGTGGTTGTAGTAGCTAAAGCGGTAGCAGCTAATTCGCCTGCACCTAATGCAGAACCTGCGTTGAAACCGAACCAGCCGAACCATAGTAAGCCTGTGCCCAATATTACGTAGCTGATACGTGCCGGTACATGAGCTTCGGCAACTTCGTTACGTTTTTTAAGATACAATGCTGATGCTAACGCAGCCCAACCTGCAGACATGTGTACTACAGTACCACCTGCAAAGTCAAGTACGCCCATTTTAAAGAAGTAACCTTCTGGGTGCCATGTTGCGTGAGCAAGAGGAATGTAAATGATAACGATGAAAAGTGTGATGAAGATCAAATAAGAGTTAAAGCGGATACGCTCTGCAAATGCACCTGTAATTAACGCCGGTGTAATAACCGCGAATTTTAACTGGAACATAGCGAACAGGACAACCGGAATAGTTCCCCATGCTACACCTAAAGTGTTTTGCATCATGAAGAATGATTTAGGGTTACCGATAAGACCTAAACCGCCTACGTCTTCGCCAAAAGCCATGCTGAAACCAAATACTACCCATATAATGGTAATAAGGCCCATACAAACAAAGCTCTGTAACATGGTAGAAATAACGTTTTTCTTTCTAACCATACCGCCGTAGAAGAACGCCAAACCAGGAGTCATTAATAATACAAGCGCTGTTGAGATCAATAGCCATGCAATGTCTGCTCCAACATAGGTGGTGGGCGCCGGTGCTGCAGAGTTACCCGGGTACATCAGTGCCAGGATAACGACAATTACAAGAATGCCAAAAGGTACGATTTTTTTCATTTTTTAATTTGTTGATTAGGGTTGTTATATAATAAGTTCAATTTTTGGGGTTGCCCCCGATGTTATTCAATAGTTTATTTTTTTGGGCCTCACTTTCACCCGAATGAATGATTGGGAAAAAGCAGCAGCCTTAAAAAACGGGCGCGCTCTCCGCTTAAACTTTTTCTGTTATATACTTTGTCCCGATGGAACACCGGCAAGGCAGCAACATGGCTTACCGGTGCTCCTGAAAAATCGTCCTGCTCAGTTGCATTATCATCGGCCATATATAATGCCCTGCGGTATGCAACTGATAATAGCTCTCCATTTACCTCTTCACTTTTAGTTATATGATCTGCCGGAGCATCTATATTGCCATCGCCTGCAAAAGAGCTGCTCACATTCCATAAACATGCGCGCATCAACACAAAAATCATATAAAATTGTTTGTATACCCTTATATGCATGTCTAAAATTAGTATTTTTTTATTAAATAGATAATAAAAATGAAATTTTTTATGAAAAAATTATAAAAAAAGTGAAAATTGATAAAATTTAAGTTCAAATTGGTTGGATTTTATATATGAAATTAAAATATACAGAAAAGGTAAAAGTATTTGGCCATTATATCAAGTAAATTATAGAAACACAGCTAAAAATATGCTTGCAAACAGAAAAAGCCCCGAAATGCGGGGCTTTTTCTGTTTATTGTATAATGTGGAGTTTATTCTTCTACCATTTCGCTGTGAGGCGCAACTTCTTCGGGCGCTTCCTGCTTAAAATAGTGTTTTTGGAAAATAAGGATCAAAATAACGCCTACAGATATAGAGGCATCGGCTAAATTGAAAACCGGACGGAAGAAAATAAACTCCTCGCCGCCCCAAAGCGGTACCCACGAAGGGAAGTTGCCACTTATTAACGGGAAATAGAACATATCTACCACCCGGCCGTGGAAAACAGGGGCGTATTTATAAATAATGCCATAAAAAGTGGAGTCGATTATATTACCCATAGCGCCGGCAAATATCAGCGCAACGTTCATTATCAATCCGCGGTGGTATTTATGTTTAATAAGATACACCATACCGTATCCTATACCAATAACAGCAACTATGCGAAACAATGTAAGAGCAAGTTTACCCCACTCAAAGCCCAATTCCATGCCAAAGGCCATTCCATTGTTCTCAGTAAAGTGAAGCATGCCCCGCTCTCCCAAAAACTTTATCTCCTCGCCTTGGTACATGTTGCCCTTTACCCATGTTTTAATAAGCTGATCGGCAATGATAATTAAAGTAGCAGCAATAAAGGGTTTAGTGTATGCAGCCTTCATTTATTGCTTTAATTTAGCTTCCATAGTTAAGGTAGTGTGCGGCACAGCGCGTAGGCGCTCTTTAGGTATTAGTTTGCCTGTTTCGCGGCAAATACCGTAAGTTTTATTTTCAATACGTACTAAAGCAGCCTCTAACTGGTCAATAAACTTTTTCTGACGTGCAGCCAGTTGATTGATCTGCTCTTTCTCTAAAGTAGCCGATCCATCCTCTAATGTTTTGTAAGTGCCCGCAGTATCATCAGTACCGTTAGCGTTTGGCGAGCTTAATGATGTAGCCAACGCGTTTAGTTCTTCTTTTGCACTTGCTAATTTATCCAGCAGCAGATCTTTAAACTCTTTCAGTTCGGTGTCGCTATATCTGGTTTTTTCAGTTTCTGGTTTCATTTATATTTTATTTATGGCGATAATTATTTCATTTCCGTCTATCTCGGTCTTTTCCCCGTCAGATAATTGATTGTCAAGCAGTACGGTATCAGCTAAAATTTCGGCGCAAATATATGACAAATTATTTTGCACAGACTGCCAAATATCTTGCGGACCGTTTACCTGCACATTTATCCTGTCGGTAACTTCAAATCCTTTGGCTTTGCGTAAGTTTTGCACGCGGTTTACAAACTCGCGCGATATTCCCTCCTCCTTCAAATCGTTGGTTAGGGTAACATCTAAAGCTACAGTTAGTTTTCCTAAACTTGCAACCTGCCAGCCCGGGACGTCTTCGGCTATTATTTCAACGTCTTCAAGGAGTATTGAGTATTTAGTATCAGGTAGCAAGATTTGACCATCTGCTTCTAACTTACCTATCTCATCCTGGCCAAATTCATTTATAGCAGCGGCAACGGCTTTCATATCCTTACCCACCTTAGCGCCTAAGGCTTTAAAGTTAGGTTTTATTTTTTTGGTGATGATGCCGGCCGTATCGGTTATATATTCTATATCCTTAATATTGGTTTCAGACAGGATCAGCTCTTTTACCTGCTCTACCTGCTGCTTAAAGTTTTTATCCAATATAGGTAGCAAGATCTTGCTGAGTGGCTGACGGACGTTGATGCTTACCTTTTTACGCAGCGACAGCACCAACGACGATATATCCTGCGCCATTTGCATGCGTTCTTCTAAACCGGCGTTCACCAGCTCAGCTTTATATGCAGGGAAGTTGGCTAGGTGTACCGATTCAAATTGTTCTTTACCGGTTACCGCGTTCAAGTCAGTATACAAACGCTCAGCAAAGAACGGAGCCACCGGCGACATCAATTTGCTTATGGTAACTAAACAGATGTACAACGTTTGATAGGCTGATAGCTTATCCGCAGAATCATCCGATTTCCAGAAACGGCGACGGCTCAGCCTTACGTACCAGTTGCTTAAATGCGCGTCAACAAAATCCTGTATGGCGCGGGTGGCTTTGGTAGGCTCAAAATCGGCATAAAAACCATCAACCTCTTTGGTTAAGGTATTTAATAAGGATATGATCCATTGATCAATTTCCGGACGTTGCGATAACTCAACTTCTGCCTCGGCATAGTTAAACTTATCTATATTAGCATACAGCGCGAAAAAGTTATACGTATTATATAAGGTACCGAAAAACTTGCGGCGCACCTCGTCAATACCATCAGTATTAAACTTCAGGTTATCCCATGGCGATGCATTGCTGATCATGTACCAGCGGGCGGCATCGGCACCGTATTGCTCAATGGTTTCAAAAGGATCGGCAGCGTTACCTAAACGTTTAGACATTTTGTTGCCGTTCTTATCCAACACCAAACCGTTAGAGATCACGTTTTTAAACGCGATCCCTTTGTTCCCTATTTCGGCATTAATGGCTTTTACTTCATCACTGGCCTCGCTTAGCATAACTGCTATGGCATGCAGGGTAAAGAACCAGCCGCGGGTTTGGTCGACACCTTCGGCTATGAAATCTGCCGGGTAGGCATTTTTAAATTTATCCTTATTTTCAAACGGGAAGTGCCATTGCGCGTAAGGCATGGCCCCACTGTCAAACCAAACGTCTATCAGATCGGGCTCGCGGAACATCTTGTTGCCGTTTGCCGAAACCAGGATTATGTTATCTACATAGGGTCTGTGCAGATCACTCAAATCAAAATCAGCAGGCATAAAACCAGCTGCTGCCGATTTAGCTATCTCTGCTTTCAGGTCCTCAACAGAACCTATACATTTTTCTTCGCTACCCTCTTCTTCGCGCCAGATAGGTAAAGGTGTACCCCAATAACGTGACCGCGATAGGTTCCAATCCACCAGATTCTCCAGCCAGTTACCAAAGCGGCCGGTGCCGGTAGACTCCGGTTTCCAGTTGATGGTTTTATTCAGCTCCACCATTTTGTCTTTTAAAACAGTAGTGCGAATAAACCAGCTATCCAGCGGGTAATATAATATAGGCTCATCCGTGCGCCACGAGTGCGGGTAGCTGTGTTCGTATTTCTTTACGTCGAAGGCTTTGTTCTCGGTCTTTAGTTTGATCGAGATCAGCACATCTGTAGGTTTAAAACCTTCGGCAGCGCGCTCTTCGGTGCTGTAGTATTCTTCTTTTACATAAAAGCCGGGGAAATCGCTCACCTCGTCAACAAACTTACCTTGCTTGTTAACCAGTGGCACATCTTTACCCAGTTCGTCTTTAACCATAACGGCAGGCACACCTGCTTCGCGGGCCACCCTAAAGTCATCCGCGCCAAAAGTTGGGGCAATGTGTACTATACCTGTACCGTCAGCAGTGGTAACAAAATCTCCGGCTATAACGCGGAAACCATTTTGTTCCAGATCTGCATTGGTGACATATGGCAGCAATTGCTCATAGTGGATACCCACAAGATCAGCCCCTTTATGGGTTGATTTTACTGCCCAGGGGATAAGTTTATCACCGCCTTTATAATCTTCAAACGAAGCGTTCTCGCCCTCTGCTTTAAAATACTTAGCCACAAGGTCCTGCGCCAAAACAACCGTTATTGGCTCAAAGGTGTATTGATTAAACGTAGCTATTTTAGCGTAGGTAATTTTCTCGCCAACAGCTAAAGCACTGTTGGATGGCAAGGTCCAAGGGGTAGTGGTCCATGCTAAAATATGTACATCACCGGTTATTCCATCAAACAAAAACTTCGAATCGCCATCCCGCTTAACTTTAAACTGCGCGGTAATGGTAGTATCCTTCACCATTTTGTAGGTGCCGGGCTGGTTCAGTTCGTGCGAGCTTAGTCCGGTGCCCGATTTTGGCGAATAAGGCTGTATGGTATATCCTTTGTAAAGCAGGTCTTTATTATACAACTGCTTTAGTATCCACCAAAGACTTTCTATGTAGTCGTTTTTGTAGGTGATGTACGGATCGGCGAGGTCAACCCAGTAACCCATTTTTTCGGTCAGGTTGTTCCAAACATCTGTATAGCGCATTACCTCCTTGCGGCAGGCATCGTTATATTCCTGTACGCTTATTTTTTTACCGATGTCTTCTTTGGTAATTCCCAACGATTTTTCAACCGCCAGCTCAATAGGCAAGCCGTGGGTGTCCCATCCGCCTTTACGCTCAACGCGGTAGCCTTTTAAGGTTTTGTATCTACAGAAAATGTCTTTTATAGCACGCGCCATTACGTGGTGAATGCCGGGCATTCCATTTGCCGAAGGCGGGCCCTCGTAAAAAGTGTATGGGTTACCGGCAGGGCGACTGTCGATACTTTTTTGGAAGATATTATTCTTCTGCCAAAAGTCGAGCACGTCTTTTCCGGTCTGCGATAAATTTAACTGCTTGTATTCCTTGTACATCAAAATAGCTACCTCAATTTTTAGAGGTTGCAAAAATAGGCAATTTGATGTTAAAAATGTTAAGGAACTGTAATGAAATAAGGATGGTTTTTTAATTTCCACTGCTTTTTCCATAGCGACGTTCATAGCGATGGGTTTCAAACCCATCGCTATGAACCCAAAACTATCGCATGGCGATTTACTCACCCGACTTCGCTACGCTCGTCACCCTCTCTGCGCAAGCGCAAAGAGGGGTTTTTAATTTTTAATTTTCTCTAACCCTCTTTACACCGAAGGTGAAGAGAGGGTCGACCAGCGAAGCGAAGTCGGGGTGAGTAATGTCGAAGCGATTTAACCGTAGATTTTTAAACCAACCCGCCCCACACATAATGTGCTATGTAATTGTATTTAAAATGATATTTTTACTGCTATTAAACATTAACTGCTATGGAAACCGTAAACATCCCTTTGCTGGACCTGAATAACTACGTCAAAGGCGACTCCGCCCAACGCAAACAATTTTCTGACGAGATAGGAAAAGCCTTTAACGATACCGGCTTTGTTACCATTACCAATCACGGATTGAGCAAGGAGCTAATTGATGATCTTTATACACAGGTAAAGGCCCTTTTTGCTTTGCCTGATGCTGTGAAATCATCTTATGAGATACCAGAACTAGCGGGTCAGCGGGGCTATACAGGCAAAAACAAGGAGACCGCCAAAGGCTTTAAAACGCCGGATATGAAGGAGTTTTGGCAGATAGGACAAACGGTGACCGACGGAAGTGTGAGTAAAGACGATTATCCGGATAACCTGGTGGTGAAAGAGCTGCCGCACTTTAACGAAGTTACATTAGAGATC
>CAMLFI010000114.1 GCA_946479225.1 uncultured Mucilaginibacter sp.
GGACCTGATGCGCGCTACGCGTTTTGAAATAGATAGTGAATTAAAAGATAACAAGCTATTATTGATCAACAGTCTAGCAGCGGGAGAAGGGAAAACCTTTGTCGCACTTAACCTCGCTTATGCCTACGCCCAGGTTAATAAAAAGGTATTACTTATTGATGGTAATTTTGGTAATCCTGCCATCACCAATTCTGTAAAACCTAAATTGTTTTTAGAAGACATGCTTAACGGCAATGGCGAAACTCCCATGCCGGCGGCAACTCAGCGGATAACTTTTATAGGTAATAAAGGTGGAGACACTTCAATATTAGAGTTAAGCAGCGAACAACGGATAAATGATGTATTGCAGTCGTTAAAGGCAATGTTCGATATTATAGTTATTGAAGCACCTGCTCTTGATGCCTTGAATCGCTCTAAAGAAATGAGCTTATTTGCTGAGAAAATACTTACTGTTTTTGAAGCTAATAAGAAAATTACCCAGGCAGGTAAGCATCATGTTGACTACCTGAAAAATCAGAACGATAAGTTTATTGGCTGGGTAATTAATTTAGTTAATAAAGAAGAGTTAATAAGCGAATAGTGAGTAAAACATCTGCTTAAATGACAATTACCGGCTTTATTTGGATATTGATTCAGGTTTTAATTGGGTACAACCTTGTACTACCGGTATGTATTTATTTTCTCTCTTTTTTTCGCAAAAATAACACACCGGTACCTGCTTCTGTTGAAGGAGATTACGCCATAATAGTAACAGCGTATGAGCAGGTTACCCATATCCCGGCGGTTGTACAATCTTTGCTGAACTTAAAGCACAATAATTACTTAATTTATATAGTAGCCGACAAATGCGACGTGAGTACGCTCATATTTAACGATGATCGGGTTATTGTACTTAGACCTGAAACCACCCTTGCAAGTAATACCCGTTCACATTTTTATGCTATTAACAACTTTAAGCGACCACATGAGCGGCTGACCATTATTGATAGTGATAATTTAGTGCACCCCGGTTATTTAACCGAACTGGACAGATACTTTTATAAAGGATATTTAGCCGTTCAAGGTATCCGCGAAGCGAAGAATTTGAATACCACCTACGCCTGTTTAGACGGGGCACGGGATATCTATTACCATTTTTACGATGGTAAGCTATTATTTAAAGTAGGTTCATCTGCCACACTTGCCGGCTCAGGCATGGCTTTTACAACTACCCTTTACCGCGAATGCCTGGAACATTTGGACGTACAGGGTGCAGGGTTTGATAAGGTGCTGCAATCGCAAATTGTAGGGCGCAATATCAGGATAGCATTTACTGACCGCGCGAAGGTTTATGACGAAAAAACCACCCATTCAGACCAGTTAGTTAACCAGCGCTCGCGGTGGATCAATACCTGGTTTAAATACTTTAAGTTTGGTTTTGTTTTGCTTGGCAAAGGCATTACTACACCTAGCTGGAACCAGTTTCTGTTTGGTTTAATATTGCTCAGGCCTCCCCTGTTTATTTTTCTGCTGCTTTCATTGCTGTTTTTATTTGCCAATATATTCATCAGCATAACGGCTGCTTTTGTGTGGATGCTTGCCTTTGTGCTATTTATAGCTGGTTTTTATATAGCATTGGCACGGTCAGAAACCGACGCGCGGATATACCGTTCGCTTATTAATATTCCAAAGTTTATGTTCTTCCAGGTGGTGTCGCTATTAAAAGCGCGCACAGCCAATAAACGTTCTGTTGCTACCAAACATACTTATACCGGTACCATTGATCAAATAGTTAAAAACGATGAGAGTTAATCCGGATGAAAAGATATTGCGTGGTACCGAGTTAAAAGCGGAAAATCAGAAGAAGATAGATAAGATTACCCGCATTGTAGCTTTGGCCGTTGCTTTTTTTAGTACCTATTTTTTTATTATCAAAATTTTGTTTTTGTAATGAAAGTAGAACCAACAACGCCTCAAATATCGCTACCCCTGAAAAAAGAAAAGCCGGGCTTGGGGCAGCGTGTTAGAAACTTTGCCTTAATTGAAAAATTAAAAAGTCCTGCCGGAATGGGGCTTTTCGTTTTATTGGCGGCTATTATAGCTGTTGGTATGGCAAAATTCGGGGTGGTTTTTGGGGGACTGTTTTTGGCACTGATAATAGGCCCGCCAGCTGTATATGGCATAGTAGCCTACCCCCGCTTCGGTATACTTGTTCTGCTTGTATTGGCGTATATGTTGTTTTTACTGGGGAGACTTGGCATACCCGGCCCCTTGGGGGTTGTAGCTGATGCGCTTGAAGGGGCGCTAATGCTGGGTACGTTGATAAGTTTACGGCGAAACAACGACTGGGAACTGCTTAAAGCGCCTGTATCCACAATGGTAGCAATATGGATAGCTTACAATTTATTGCAGATAGCTAACCCGAGTGCCGTTTCAAGGGCAGCCTGGATGTATACGGTACGCACGGTATCTATTGTAATGCTCAGTTACTATGTTTTTCTATACAACATTCGATCGGTTAGTTTTGTCCGCTTAATATTTAAGATATGGCTGGCAATGAGCTTTTTTGGCGCATTATATGGGATGAAGCAGGAATGGATAGGGTTTTCAAACGCAGAAGAAGCTTACCTCCACTCAGACCCGGAAATAGCAAGTTTACTTTTTATAGTCGGGCACTGGCGCAAATTTTCTATTTTTTCTGATCCTGTGGCATTTGCCTATAACATGAACATGGCCGCTATTTTCTGCATTGCGTTAATTGCCGGAAAGTTACCTACCTGGAAGAAAGTTGTACTGGGTGTTATAGCAGGTACATGTCTGTTATCAATGCTATATTCGGGTACGCGTGCGGGCAACGTATTGGTTCCCGCAGCCTTGTTCCTGTTTGCTATTATAAATTATAATAAAAAGGTTCTGCTATTTTGCTGCCTGGCTGCGGTTTTTTTAGTAGTGCTGATAAACGTACCAACGGGCGACCCTAACCTGAAACGCTTCCAAACAGCATTCCGTCCAAACGACGACGATTCTTATAAGCTGCGCAAATTTAACCAGGAGCGCATTAAGCCTTACATTTATAGCCATCCTATTGGTTTTGGACTAGGCGCCACCGGTGTTTGGGGTAAACGCTTTGGAGATGGATCGGTTGTATCGAAATTTCAACCGGATAGCGGATATATACGCGTGGCGGTAGAACTTGGGGTAGTTGGGCTGATCATTTTTTGCACACTTATGTTTACCGTTATGAAAACGGGCATTAACAATTATTACCGCATAAAAGACCCTGAGCTGAAAATGTATTGCATGGGTATCCTTTTAGTTGTTTTTGCGTATAACATAGCTAATTTCCCGCAGGAGGCACTGGTTCAATTTCCGTCTAACGTGTTTTTTTCGTTACACATGGCCATGCTTACTATATTGTATAGGTTAGATAAACAAAAGCAGGCCCGGGAGATCCCAACCAATTAAAAGAGGTAAATTGATCATGGCAGTAAATGAGGTAATAAACAACAGGGATATTATTGTAGTTGGCCAGCAAGCCTGGGACGTTGAAATTGGCAGCAACTGCAAAAATCTGGCATTGGAATTTAGCAGGCACAATCGTGTGTTGTATGTCAATTCGCCATTAGATCGTATCACCAAATTAAAGAACGCCGCTGATCCTAAAGTTAAACAACGCATTGATGTAATTAACGGCCGAACCGAAAGCCTTATTGAGATCAAAGAAAACCTTTGGAATCTTTACCCCGATGAAATTATTGAGTCTATTAACTGGATAAAAAACGACTTCTTTTATAACATCCTCAATAAAATAAACAACAAACGCTTTGCACGTTCAATAGACAAAGCAGCCAAGCGACTTGGATTTAAAAACTACATCCTTTTTAATGATAACGACATTTTCCGTTGTTTTTATTTGAAAGAACTGCTTAAGCCGGCTGTAAGCATATACTACTCGCGAGACTACCTGCTTTTTGTTGACTACTGGAAACTGCACGGCGTAAAAATGGAGCCCGAGATAATCAAGAAGAGTGATCTATGTGTGGCTAACTCTACATATCTGGCATCTTATTGTAAACAGTATAATCCTAACTCGCATTATGTTGGGCAGGGTTGTGACCTTGAAATCTTTACCGCTAAACAAGCGTTGGCTATTCCTTCCGATATAGAGCCCATAAACAAACCTGTTATTGGTTACGTTGGCGCTTTGCAAAGCATACGGCTGGATATGGAATTGTTGGAATATATTGCCAAAACACAACCCGAATGGAGCATAGTGTTAGTCGGCCCCGAAGACGAACAGTTTAAAGTGAGCAATCTGCATCAAACTAAAAACATTCATTTCCTTGGCAGCAAAGATCCTTCTACCCTGCCGTCGTATATTAATTCCTTTGATGTTTGTTTAAATCCGCAACTCATAAATCAGGTGACTATTGGCAACTATCCCCGAAAAATTGATGAATATCTGGCTATGGGTAAACCCACAGTTGCCACACATACCGAGGCTATGAGTGTATTTGAAGATCATACTTATTTAGGTACTACTAAGGAAGACTATGTTAAGTTGATCGAAAAAGCTTTAGCTGAAGACAGTGATGAGAAACGGCAGGAACGCATAAACTTTGCCACCACCCACACCTGGGAAAACAATGTTAAAGAGATTTATAAAGCGATAACCTTAACGGAAAAGACTGCTTAATAATTCCCCCAGTTATTTATGCGGTTTAAAAGTCAGGTAGTCGAAAGTGTGCTTTACGTTTCTGTAAATGGCCCTCGCAAAGCTTATCAATGGGTTATCGCTTTGACGCAGATCGCTGCGTTTCATGGTACTTGGTTCGTCTTCGGAGTTTAGTTGATCAAATAAACCTTTAGGGTCATCGTATATCATAGCCTTCCCTTTATTTTTGTTAAAAGACATGGCCATGGTAAATTCCGTTTTATCACCTTTTATACCTTCGGGGTATCTGTCGAATCTTTCAAAGAAATTGCTTCTGCGCAAGTGAGGATGGTCACTATAAACATGGAACTTACGGTATCCGGGATACCATATTTTGAAGATCATTTCTGAAAATCCGTTTTTGTACGGCTTTAGGTATGGGTATTTAAAATAGGCATAAAACCTAACCAAATCAACGTCCTTTCGCTCTTCCATAATTGCCAACGCGTTTTCCAAATGCCTTTTATAACCCGGAAAAGGATCAAAGTCCTCCTGCACATATAGCGTATAAGGCGTTTTAACAGCATCTTGCCCCTTGTTGATGTTGTTACCCAGTCCAGCGTTTTTTGGCGTTGTAACAAGGCGGAAATGGTATTTCCCGCTGATCCATTTAAGGTGATCCAGATGCTCCGGCTTACTACCATCATCAGACACCACAATATCGCCAAAGCTTATCTGTTGTGCTTCAAACGCTTTTAGTAAACGCTCCAGCGATTGACTGCGGTTATAATGTGTAACCAATAAAGTAATTGCACTGAACGGAGTAGCGCCCATAACTATTTTTTTACAGGTTTAGTAAACAGCACCTGGTAAGTATTTCTAAGTAGTTTATATTGCAGGTACAATGCCCTAAGTGTTAAAGCCAATGGATTTTTGCTCTCACGCCAGCCTGCACGGTTCATGGTACTTGGCTCATCCGGCGAGTTTTTTTGCCAGAACACGCCATTAAAATCATCAAAGAAAATACCCTTGCCTTTATTTTGAATAAATGAAACAGCCATTCCAAATTCGGTTAGGTCGCCTTTTATGCCTTCGGGATACCTGCCAAATTTTTCAAAAAAAGTTGTTCGCCGTAGGTGTGGGTGGTCGCTGTAAACGTAAAACTTTAAATGATCATTGGCCAGCGGCGATATGCTGAATTTCATTTCAGAAAAACCTTTTCCATAAGGCTTTGTGTATGGATACTTAAAGTAAGCATAAAATCGGGCAAGGTCAAGCTGTGGGTCACTCTTCATAAATTCAAGCGCATCTGTAAAATGCTCAGCAAAAGCCGGTTTGGGCTCAAAATCCTCTTGTACGTACAGCGTGTAAGGTGTTTTCACCGCATCTTGCCCTTTGTTTATATTATTACCAAGCCCGGCATTTTTGGGCGTGGTGATCAACCGAAAATTTAATTCCTTTTCTACTGCCTTTAACCTATCCAGGTTTTCGGGCTTGCTGCCATCATCAGAAACCACAATGTCCTCAAAGGAAATATTAAGCGCTTTAAACGCATTCAACAAGCGTTCTAACGACTTGCTCCGGTTATAATGGGTAACCAATAAAGTAACACTTTCAAAATAGGTTTTATCCTGGTTCATATATGAACAAAATTCGTTTGAATACCGTTTAACAGGATAAATTCTTTATCCTTGTTCAGCGTAATTTTACGAAAAGATGTTAAAAAAAGTTCTTAATCTTATCCGTAATAAGCATTTTTTATCCTTAGCGGGCAATATAATCATGTCTGGCCTTGGTTTGGTAACCATGACGCTTATTTATCGCACGCTTCCGATAGTACAAACCGGCACCTGGGTGTTCTTCCTTTCTAACCTAATATTTGTTGATTCAATAAGATCCGGCCTTTTAACAACTGCTTTTATAAAATTTTACGCCGGATCAAGCGAAGAACGTACTGCAGAGGTTGCTGGATCGGCCTGGTTTATTGGTATGGCTGTTACCGCTATATTAGCATTGGCAAGCTTGTGCTCCTACCCTTTTTTAGATCTGATAAAAGATGATGGACTGAGGTTGTTCTTTAAGTTTTCGGGCTTATATTATATTATTTCGCTACCGTGGTTCCTGGCTACCTGTGTGGCACAAGGCGAACAGAAATTTGACAGGTTGTTATACATCAGATTGTGTAACCAAGGTAGCTACGTAGTTTTTATTACAGTACTACTTATAATTGGAAAGGCAAGTATATATACCGTGTTAGCTTCTTATTTAACATCAAGCACACTTACTACCTTATTTGTGTTAATTAAGGGTTGGTCGCGCATAAGTGCTTTCAATAAGCGCACGCGTGCCGGCATATTAGAGATGTACCACTTTGGTAAATTTTCTGTCGGGGCATCGTTAGGTGCTAATATGTTTACTTTTTCTGACAGTCAGATCATCAATTACATGTTGGGTGCGCCTGCTCTAGCTATTTATAATTTGGGCCAAACGCTGATGCAACTGGTTGAAATACCTTTACGCAGCTTTGCCGCTACCGGTATGCCCGAACTATCTGCTGCTTACAACCAAGGCAACCGTGAATTGGTAATCCACACCATGAAAAGATATGCTGGTATGTTGGCTGTGGTACTGATACCTATTGTTATTATAGGTTGTGCAGCGGCAGATCTGCCCATTTACATTATTGGCGGCGGCAAATATTTAGGAACTGAAGCCGCTAATGTTTTCCGATTGTTTTTAACGTTTGCTATTATTTTTCCGCCTGACAGGTTTTTTGCACTGACATTAGATGTGATTCACCAGCCCAAGATCAACTTTTATAAAGTATGGATAATGCTGGTTGTTAATATAACTACTGACTTTTTAGGT
>CAMLFI010000115.1 GCA_946479225.1 uncultured Mucilaginibacter sp.
GATTTATCGTCATACTTCATAGAAGTAAGCAATTTATTCAGGCCATTCTGATCTTGATTAAATAAAGAAAGCGCCTGCCGCTTTTTATAAAGATTGCTATAAACTTCAATTGCATGTTTTTTGGCATCTGCATTTAACGTTTGTAATAATTTGCTTGGCTCGCGGAAAGGCTTATCGCTGGTTAAATCATGGATCATTAGCTTATAGGCCACCTGATCAAGCATGCGTTTTGAACGAAGCATCTCCACCAGATTGGCAAACTCCTGATTTATTTCTGATTCCTGGGCACCACCACCAATGTCGCTTAAACTTCTTTGGGTCTGATCTACTATTCCGGTAGCTATCTTAGCTTGCGAAAGGTAGGAGTTAGCCTGGTTGCGCACTAAAAAATACGTGATAATAACCGTAATAACGGGAATGATCACAATAGTGAACCTGTGTTTTTTTAATACGCGTAAAAAGCTGCTCAGCTCCATCTATTTAATAATATTTTCCAGTTTAGTGCCTATAAGTTCCTCAAGGTCGGCTTTTGCAATAAATACAGCAGCCTCTGCTTGTACCAAAGTTTGGTGATGCTCTGTTAGCTGTATTAATACCTTACTATAACTGTCAAAAGTTTCTTCACCTTTTTCAAACTTAAATTTTACATCTTTTAAATATGTTTCTGCATCTTCTGCAGCTCTTACTTGCAATTTTAACTGGCCCACGCGCTGAACATACAGATAAAACCTCCTTTTTACTTCAGTAGTAAGTGTTATCAGATATTCGTCGCGCTCACTCTCAACAGCCATCATTTCCTGTTTTGACTGTTTTATAATCCATGGCCTGGCTATTATATTGCCCACGTTTAAAAAAACACCTACTTGTGCACCCTTAAAATAGGTATTGGTAGGGTTAACCGGATTAACACTAACAACACCGGGCTGGTATACGTACGATAGCGTTAAAGCATCAAACCACGCAGCCTTATTTTTAGATATATTACTTGAAGCTGCTTCAACCCGATGTTGAAAATAGCGTACGCGCGGGTAATTTGCTATAGCTGTATCAATAAGGCGTTGCAGATTGATGTTGGAAAGCTCGGTAATTATACTGGCCCGGGTTGCAACGGCCTGACCGTAACCGGTTTTGCAAACTAATAAGGTAAAAGAAAACAGTAGTATGTATTTTATCCGGATAACCATTGATAAGATAGTTTCATTTAAGCGGTTATAATTTATAACCCTATTAACGTTTTTTACAGGCAATGGGTTTCAATATCTATAGTAAAGCTACTTTTTTTATTCCGTTTTATAAGGTTTATCAGCAAACGAGGCATTATATAAACTTTTTAATATCGTTATCTGAATTTAGCCGCAACTATCAACTCCTTGGTTTTTGTCGAGTGATCATAAAATCCGCTCCCTGATTTTACACCTAAATATCCCGCGGCAACCATATCAACCAAAAGAGGGCAGGGGGTGTATTTGGGATTATTGAATCCTTCATATAAAACATTCATTATTGCCAGGCAAACATCAAGACCAATAAAATCTGCCAATTGCAGCGGGCCCATAGGATGCGACATTCCCAGCTTCATAACGGTATCAATCTCTGCAACGCCGGACACGCTTTCGGCTAAAGCATAAATAGCTTCATTTATCATAGGCATTAATATACGGTTAGCAATAAAACCGGGTGCGTCATTTACTTCAACCGGTATTTTGTTAAGCTGTCGTGATACCTCCATAATTTTGGCGGTAACATCATCCGATGTGTGTTTTCCGCGTATTACTTCAACCAATTTCATTAACGGAACTGGATTCATAAAGTGCATACCCACAACGCTTTGCGGTGTTTTAGTTGTAGCAGAAATTTCGGTAATTGATATAGAAGAGGTATTTGAAGCCAGTATAGTTTTGTCGCTGCAAATTTGGCTTAATTGTCTAAATATGTCCAGTTTAATCGCTTTATTTTCGGTAGCTGCTTCAATAACAAGTTCAGTATCTGCAGGGATATCGCTTAATAAAGATGAGGTTTTTATACGATTTAAAGCCAGCTCTTTATCCTTGTCAGTGATGAATTCTTTGTTGATCTGTTTATCCATATTGCGAGATATGGTTTGCAGGGCCCGTTCAAGCGCCGATGGATCAACGTCAATAAGTGTAACGTTAAACCCATACAAAGCGAAGGTATGCGCTATGCCATTGCCCATTGTTCCCGAACCGATAACTGCTACATTTTTCATAAACCAGGTAGCCTAAATTACAATATTTTGCAATGAAACGCTTTGTTTATCTAAGGTTAAAAGTTGCGGAATTGCAACAACCCGCTCGCCCTTTGAATGTTTTTTTATAATGTCTTCTGAATAAGTATCGCTTTCCCCATTAAATATAATAGCTCGTACGGCGATATTCCGGCTATATAAAGCCTGTAGCGATAGGATGGAATGGTTGATGCTGCCTAAATAATGCTGAATAACCAATACTACTTCGGCATTCAGTTTTTCTATCAGGTCTATCATCAGATCCTTATCGTTTAGAGGCACCATTAATCCGCCTGCACCTTCAATAACAAGGGTATTATTAGTCTGGGGTATTTCAAAAGTATTCAGATCGATCTGCACACCATCTAAAGCAGCTGATTTATGCGGAGAAAAGGGCTGTGTTAAACGATAAGCTTCGGGATGGAACAATGTTTTATCATTGGAGATCAAAGCTTTCACCTTCATTGTGTCACTATTATCCAGATCACCGGATTGTACGGGCTTCCAATAATCAGCTTTTAAACACTCGGTTAAAATAGCTGCAACAACCGTTTTGCCTATACCTGTGCCAATGCCGGTTATAAATAATGGTTTGTCCTTCATACTAACGGATTTATTGTTTCGGCAAGCTTTATTATCTGTGCTTCTGTATTGAAAGCGTGCAGGCATATACGCAACCGCTCGCTACCCTCGGCAACAGTGGGGTATAGTATAGCGCGTACATCAAAACGTTTATTTTGTAAAACAGCAGCCATTGTTGCCGCTTTTAGCGCACTTGTTAATATGATGCACTGAATTGGGCTTTTGCTCGGTGGCATTACCTCCAATACCCCAGGCGATAAAGAGGCTTTAAACAAGGCTATATTCTGCTTTAACTTATCAATTACATCGTCAGATCTGTTTAAAAGTTCCATCGCCGCTTTTATAGCTGCTACCTGGTGAAAAGGAGCGGCCGTTGTATAAATAAATGACCGGGCGAAGTTAACAAGATAGTTCCTCAGTATCGTGCCGCCAACTACCGCGGCACCATGACACCCTAGTGCTTTGCCAAAAGTTACAACACGCGCAAATACGCGGTGTTGTAAGTTAAGTTCGTTTATCAAACCCTGTTTATATAAGCCAAAGGCATGTGCTTCGTCAACTATTACGTGTGCATTATATTTTTCAGCCATCTCAACAATTTCGAGAAGCGGCGGGCTGTCGCCATCCATAGAGTAAACACTTTCAATCACCACATAGCATACGCCTTTAGCATTTTTTAATTTAATTTCAAGGCTGTCCACATCATTATGAGTGAATGTGTACCTGTTTGCGTGACTTAAGCGTGCCCCGTCTATGGCGGATGCATGGATCAGTTCATCGCATATAACGGTGTCGCCACGTTGGGGTAAAGAGGAGAGGAGCCCGACATTGGCATCGTAGCCGGAATTAAACAAGAGTGCGGCCTCGTTATCAAACCACTGTGCAATTTGCTGTTCAACGGCCTCAGTGTATAATAAATTACCTGAAATTAATCTAGATCCGGTTGCGCCATTAAGCTCATGATTTGCACTGCATTCACGCTTAATCGCTTTTTTAAGTTCAGCGGAACGTGCGAAACCGAGGTAATCGTTAGAGCAAAAATCTATCTGTTTATTTTCAGGTCGCAATGTACGGTAGTTGCTTTTGCCTATCCGTTCATTTAACCTGCCTTGCATAAAGGTTTCTGCTGCTTTCAATTGGAGTAAATTTCAGCTAAAATAAAAAAAGCCTTCCGGTTTATCGGAAGGCTTTTAAAAATCTATTATTGATGACTAGCGAGGACCGCCGCCTGGGCCTCTTGCAGCACGCTCATCAACCATTTTCTGAAAAGCGGTTGCTTGTTCAGGAGTCAAAACAGCTTTAATTTTTGCGTTGTAAGCCGCGGTAAGCGGAGCTCTTTTCTCTCTCACAGAAGCCATATCGCCATTGGCGGCAGTTCGTAAGCTATCCATGCTTTTGGTTTGAGCCTGATAAATCACAAGCAACTTCGCTGATTGCGCATCCGTAATACCTGTAAGTTGAGTTTTCAATTGTGTAACTTGCTCCTCAGGAGTTCTTTGTGGTCTGCCGCCTTGTGCAAAGCTAACAGCGCTTACGCCCAATACAAAGGCGCATACTAACATTATTTTTTTCATGTTTTTTATAATTTAATTATTGATGATTAACGAGGGCCGCCACCACCTGGACCTCTTGGTATCTTGTCGTAAGCCGCAGCTTGTTCAGGAGTTAAAATAGCTTTTATTTGGGCAGGATTTGTTTCTCTCATCTTTTGCAGGTCAGGCATTACAGACTGGATATCGCCGTTGGCTTTAGCCATTATGCTATCGCGCTTTTTTCCTTGAGCCTCAAAAACCAATTTTAATTTGGCTGCCTGGGCATCGGTAATACCGGTAATTTGAGTTTTTAATTGTGCAACACTCTCATCAGGCGTTCTTCTTGGGGGGCCTTGTGCGAAACTTGCCGCGCTGATGCCTAATGCCAGGGCGCATACTAATAATACTTTTTTCATTTTCTATTCTGTTTAATTTGGTTTACTTAATAATTAATTACCACCCATTTGCTTAAAACGTTCGTTCATCGCATCAACCTGCTTCTGGAAAATAGGAGCTTGCTCAGGCGTTAAAAAAGCTTTTATCTTGGTGTTTGAAGCATCAAGCATTTTAATTACTTTAGGAAAGTTGGCTTGCATGTCGCCACCAGAACTCATTAAACTATCTATGCTTTTGGCTTGCGCATCATATATAACTTTAGCTTTTGCAACTTGTGCATCTGTTAATGACAATGATGTTTTTAACGCGGCTAATCTTTCTTCGGGAGAAGGACCTTGTGCAAAACTAGCGGCGCTTATACCTAATACAAACGCGGCTACTAATAATATTTTTTTCATATCGTTTTTAATTTAATTAATTGCCACTCATCTGTTTAAGGCGTTCATTCGTAGCATCTACTTGTTTCTGAAAAATAGGCGTTTGCTCCGGCGTTAGTATAGCTTTTATCTTTGCATTGGTGGCTTCCACCAATTTTATGTACTTAGGCATCATCGCAGACATATTGTCACCAGCAGCACTTCTCAAGCTGTCTGTGCTTTTGCCTTGCGCATCATATATCACTTTAGCTTTTGCCACTTGTGCATCGTTTAAGGATAATGATGATTTTAATGAAGCAAGTCGCTCTGCAGGAGACGGTGGGCCTTGAGCCAAACTAACGGCGCTTATACCTAATACAAACGCTGCTACTAAAAATATTTTTTTCATTTTTATATTTTCTAATAATTAGTTACCCATTCTTTGACGCATCGCCTCGGCGCGTGCATCAACTTGTTTCTGAAAAGCAGCTGCTTGTTCCGGCGTTAAAACTGCTTTAATTTTTGCGTTGTAAGCCGCAGTAATCGGAGCCCTTTTCTGAAAAGTAGCCATCATATCACTACCTTGATTGGCAGCTGTTAAACTGTCTATGCTCTTTGTCTGAGCCTGGTAAATAACCAGCAATTTTGCAGACTGCGCATCAGTTATACCGGTAATTTGGGTTTTTAGCCTTTCAACTTGCTCTGCAGGTGTTCTTTGCGGAGGGCCTTGTGCAAAGCTTGCCGCAGTAACGCCTAACGCTAAGGCGCATACTAATAATACTTTTTTCATTTTAAATATGATTAGTTACCGTTCATTCTTTGCTTCATTTGCTCAGCCCTTGCATCAGCTATTTTTTGATATGCAGCAGCTTGCTCAGCATTTAAAACCGCTTTAATTTTTGCGTCGTTAGTTGCATTCATTTTAGTGAAAGTAGCCATCATAGCGGCTCTGTCGCCACCACCGCCTTGCATAGTAGCGAATAAACTATCGCGGGTTTTACCGGCAGCTTCGTAAACAACTTTTAACTTGGCTGCCTGTGCATCAGTTATGCCGGCAACTTGTGTCTTCAATTGATCAACTTGTTCTGCTGGTGTTCTTTGTTGAAATCCCTGGGCAAAACTTGCCGCGCTAACGCCTAACGCTAAGGCGCATACTAAAAATACTTTTTTCATTTTTTTCGGTTTATTAATGTAATTGTAAAAATAAAGATAGGGCGTATTTGTTTTACAAGCAACATGTAACTAAAAAGTTGCCGCGCAAGTGTTGCTGATACAATTAAAAATAAAATATGTAATGTCTATGTAAATAGTAGATTTTTTTCTTGTTTATTTAAACAATCGCTGTAACTTTATTTTGATATTTATCAACACATCTAAATTATAAAATCATGAGTTTAAGATTAGGCGACAAAGCCCCAAATTTTCAAGCACAAACCTCAGTAGGAGAGATAGACTTATATGAATACCTTGGCGATGGCTGGGGTGTATTGTTTTCGCACCCGGCAGATTACACGCCTGTATGTACTACGGAATTAGGCGCAACAGCAGCTCTGAAGGACGAGTTTGCCAAACGTAATGTTAAAGTATTGGCGTTAAGTGTGGACTCGGTTGAATCGCACAAAGGGTGGATAAAAGATATTAACGAAACACAAGGCGTTGAGGTTGATTTTCCGATAGTGGCCGATGAGGACCGTAAAATTGCAGAGGCATATGATATGATCCACCCGAATGCATCTGTAAATGCTACTGTACGTTCATTGTTTATTATCGGCCCGGATAAAGCCGTTAAGCTGATTATCACTTATCCGGCTTCAACCGGGCGTAATTTCCAGGAAATTTTACGTGTTATAGATTCATTGCAATTAACTGCATACCACAGTGTTGCTACACCTGCCAACTGGAAAGATGGTGAGGATGTGGTAGTGGTACCCGCTATTAAAACTGAAGACATTCCGGCTAAATTCCCCAAAGGTTTCCGCGAGGTTAAACCTTACCTGCGAATGACGCCACAACCTAATAAATAAATTATTTGCTTAAGTAATTATTTTATTATATTTGAAAAAACAGCGTATAGTTATTCCACTGATTATTAATACCATTTGTAATTCAGTTAGGGTTAGTTATATATCTTACAAGTTAATTTTTTTTAATACGATAACTTAATTATGAAAACTGGAAAAGTAAAATGGTTTAACACACAAAAAGGTTACGGCTTTATTATCACTGATGACGGTAAAGATCTTTTTGTGCACTTTAAAGATGTACAAGGCGGCGTAAATGCTATCAAAGATAACGACAGCGTAGAATACGATGTGGAAGAAGGAAGAAAAGGATTGCAGGCGGTAAACGTTAAAAAGGTTTGATTTACTGT